>NZ_JBQYSN010000066.1:0-29354 GCF_052686535.1 Agrobacterium sp. DKPNP3
TGTCGCGCGGGCCGTAATCGGCCGCGAGATAACGCACGGACGCCTCAAGAGCCGCCTTGGCGACGCCCATGACGTTGTAGTTCGGGATGACGCGCTGAGAACCATTATAGGTCAGCGTCAGCATGGAGCCGCCATTGGTCATCAGTTCAGCGGCGCGCTTGGCGATTTCCGTGAAGGAGAAACAGGAAATGACCATGGTACGGCTGAAATTCTCGCGCGTCGTGTCGGCGTAAAGACCCTTCAGCTCGTTCTTGTCGGAGAAGCCGATGGCGTGCACGACGAAATCGAGCGAGCCCCATTTTTCGCGAATCGTCGCAAACAGCGCATCCACCGAAGCGATATCCTCGACATCGCAAGGTACGATGAAGTCGGAACCGAGCTCCGCAGCGAGCGGTTTCACGCGCTTGCCAAGCGCTTCACCCTGGTAGGTGAAGGCGAGTTCCGCGCCCTGTGCCGCAAGCGCCTTGGAGATGCCCCAGGCGATCGAGTGGTTGTTTGCGACGCCCATGATGAGGCCGCGTTTACCCTGCATGATGCCGTTCATGGGCAATTATCCGTTATGACGCTGGAAGACGAGCGTGGCGTTGGTGCCGCCGAAGCCGAAGGAATTGGAAAGGATGGTGTCGATCTTGGCGTTGTCGATGCGGCTCCGAACGATCGGAACGCCCGCAAATTCCGGATCAAGCTCGGAAATATGCGCGCTTTCGCCAATGAAGCGCTCCTGCATCATCAAGAGGCCGTAGATCGATTCCTGCACGCCGGCCGCGCCCAGCGAATGGCCGGTGAGCGACTTGGTCGACTGGATGTGCGGGATCTTGTCGCCGAAAACTTCGCGGATCGCGCCGATTTCCTTGCTGTCGCCGACCGGCGTCGAGGTGCCGTGGGTATTGATGTAATCGATGTCGGTCTTGACGGTGGAAAGCGCCTGCCGCATGCAGCGGATCGCGCCTTCGCCCGACGGTGCAACCATGTCGTAACCGTCCGAGGTTGCGCCATAACCGACGATTTCGGCGTAGATTTTTGCGCCGCGCGCCTTCGCATGCTCCAGCTCTTCAAGAACCAGGACGCCCGCACCGCCGGCGATAACGAAGCCATCGCGGTTGACGTCATAGGCGCGCGAGGCGACGTCGGGAGTTTCGTTGTATTTGGACGACATGGCTCCCATGGCGTCGAAAAGGTTCGACATCGACCAGTCGAGATCCTCGTGGCCGCCAGCGAACATCACGTCCTGCTTGCCCCACTGGATCATTTCGGCGGCGTTGCCGATGCAATGCGCCGAGGTGGAGCAGGCCGACGAGATGGAGTAGTTGACGCCGTGGATCTTGAACCAGGTCGCGAGCGTGGCCGAAGCGGTGGAGGACATGGCCTTCGGCACGGCAAAGGGGCCGATGCGCTTCGGGCTGTTGTTCTTCAGCGTAATGTCGGCAGCTTCGACAATCGTGCGGGTGGAAGGGCCGCCAGAGCCCATGATGATGCCGGTGCGCTCATTGCCGCTGATATCGCTCTCTTCCAGGCCGGAATCGGCGATTGCCTGCTTCATGGCGACGTGGTTCCACGCTCCGCCCTGCGACAGAAACCGCATGGCGCGGCGATCGACCAGGTCGGTCGGGTCCAAAGACGGCTTGCCCCAGACCTGGCACTTGAAACCGTGTTCGGCAAAATCTGGCGAAAAAGAAATGCCGGATTTGGCATTGCGCAGCGACGCGGTGACCTCGGCGGCATCACCGCCGATGGAAGAAACAATACCGAGGCCGGTGACAACAACTCGTCTCATCAAAGGGACCTTTTCTTTAGATTTCGGCTGGGCGACTGAAGGCCGTCCGGCGTTTGTCTGAACTATTTCGTCTGCCTCAGGCAGCCTTTTCCTTGGACAGGCCGACCCGCAGGTCGGATGCCTGATAGATGGTTTCACCATCCGCCTTCAGCCAGCCGTCGGCGGTGCCGAGCACCAGACGGCCGCGCATCACGCGCTTAAAATCGATACCATATTGCAGGAGTTTGGTGTGAGGGCGAACCATGCCCTTGAACTTCACTTCACCGGTGGAAAGCGCCATGCCGCGACCTTCTTCGCCCAGCCAGCCGAGGAAGAAGCCGGTCAGCTGCCACATGCCATCAAGGCCGAGGCAGCCCGGCATGATCGGGTTGCCCTGGAAATGGCAGGGGAAATACCAGTCGTCAGGGCTCACATCGTATTCGGCACGGATGAAACCCTTGTCGAATGCGCCGCCGGTCTCCGAAATTTCGGTGATCCGGTGCACCATGAGCATGGGGGGCAATGGGAGCTGGGCATTTCCCGGGCCGAACAATTCGCCGCGACCGCAGGACAGGATCTCTTCGTAATTGTAACTTGACTGCCTCGTTGCCATACCGCTTTCACTTCCCCAGTTACTGGTGTTGATTGACTTCACTAGAGCAAGTTAGGTTCAAAATGAAGCGCCACAAGGGCGGAGGCCGTTTCAGCCCCATTCTTTGTCTTCACAACCCACTTTACAGAAGTCATTACCTCAATATGGCGTCCGCATACAGGAACCGTCAGTCGGGAACCAGAGGAAATTTGCAGGAAGAGCCGGTTTGCAGCCATTTGCGACACGCCACGGCGCTGAAACTATTGAAAGCAATCTCCGCAAAAGATATATGCTATTGCAAACGACAGGTTTCAGACCTCTGTTTGGAATGGGATTGCATGGCATTTGACGCCACATTGGATATTGGGACGAGGCTGCGGCGCTCGGGGCTGCGGCCCACGCGCCAGCGCGTTGCTTTGGGCGATCTTCTTTTCGCAAAGGGCGATCGGCACCTGACGGTCGAGGAACTGCATGACGAGGCGGTGACCGCCGGCGTGCCCGTTTCTCTCGCCACGGTCTACAATACGCTGCATCAGTTTACGGAAGCCGGACTGATCCGTGTTCTTGCCGTCGAAGGCGCGCGCACCTATTTCGATACGAACGTTTCGGATCACCATCACTTCTTCGTGGAGGGCGAGAACGAGGTTCTCGATATTCCGATCAACAATCTTCAGATAGACAATCTGCCAGAAGCGCCCGAGGGTATGGAAATCGCCCATGTGGATGTGGTGATCCGCCTTCGCCGCAAGCGCGGCTGACGCCGTATCTGGTAACGGATATGAAAATGGCGCCGAAGGGCGCCATTTCTGTTTTCAGCATTTCCTTCGATAGGTCACTTCATCACGTCTTCCGGCCGTCTGCCGGGCTTGGCCTTGTAGGGCGGGAAGGTCCAGCCGAAAAGTAGCGCGCCGGAGCGGACGGATAAGGCCGTCAGAAAACCCGCAGCGGATGCGGCATAAAGCGGTGCGCCGAAGAAATAGACGACAATGAAGGTCGAGGAGCCCAGAAGCGCGCAGGTGATGTAGATTTCCGGGCGCAGGAGAACCGATGGCTCCCCCGCCATTATATCGCGCAACACTCCTCCAAACGTCGCGGTCAGGACGCCTGTGACGATGGCGACGGTTGCCGAGCCGCTCGCGGCAAGGCCCTTGGCTGCTCCCATGACGCAGTAGGCCGAAAGGCCGAGCGCATCGAGCCAGATCAATACCCGATAACGGGATTCGAAAAGATGCGCGGTGAAAAACAGCAGCACCGCCACCGAGACGCAGACGAGAATATAGGTGGGGTTGATGACCCAGAATACCGGCGTTCTGCCCAGCACGAGATCGCGTACCGTGCCACCGCCAATACCGGTCGCAGCCGCGAAAAACAGGAAGCCGATCAGGTCGAGCTGCTTGCGCGAGGCGGCGAGCGCGCCGGTTGCGGCAAACACGGCGACGCCGGCATAATCGAGAAAACCCAGAAGTGTCATAAAAAGGTTCCCCCTGGAACACGGGCCGCGAACAGGTCAGTGTCGCGCAAGCACTAAACTCTAGGCTGGTCGCCCGGATGATCGCAACATCCATAACCCAAACGGATGCAAAGGAAAATGCCGTGCGAATCGCTCTCGTTGCCGCTCTTCACGCGCTGGTTCTCTTGATGTTTCCAGCGGCGCTCTCGGCGCAGCAGCAGCTGGTGAGCGATCCGGAGATTTACGAGAAGGATCATTTCCGCAACGAGTGCAAGGTGGCGGCTTTCGGCGATGATTTCGTCACGCGGCTGGATATCAACAATGACGGGTTGATGGATGCCGTCGTCAATCATGGGGTTCTGGACTGCGACGGCGAAAAAGGCCGCGCCTGCGATGACGAGGGATGCCCTTATAATTTTTACGTGCAGGTGAAAGAGGGCGGCTACCTGATGATCGCAACGGCGCGGATCTACGGTTATGACTTTATCAAGCGGTTCGGCAACATGGTTTTCGTGTTGAAGATGCATCCGCGTTATTGCGAGCGCACCGACAAGGAACCTTGCCTGATGACGGTTCGTGTTCGCGGTACCAAATTCGTCACCATTTCGAGGAAGTAACGACGATCCCGGTCAGGGTGCAACCCGCCGGATTTTGACCTGCTGATTATAGCGGCGCCGCAATGAGCGGGGAATGACAAGGGTGGCAAGCGCGACAGCAAAAATTGCGCCTGTAACTACCCACAGGGCATCGGACTGTAGATTGGCGCCGAGAATGGCGCCGCAGATCGCGCCGCTCAGCATGCCAAGCCAGGGAACGGTCTGAATTCCCCAGTCGAGGCTCCGGTCACCGAGAAGAAAACGACCGATGCCTCGGCCGAAGCGGGAAAGCGCGCCCGTCACATAGGTGAGCCCGATCGGCAGCCCCTCTATATGCTCGACGGCCGCATTGACCATGCCCATGGCGAAAACGACAATGTAGAATTGCGGGAGGGCCGAGGCCGCTTTGCCAAGCAAGGCGGCGACGGCGACCAGGCATCCCACGACCGCCAGAACGGCAAAGATGCGCCGTTCGAATTTATGGGCCACGACGATGCCACCGGCATTGCCTGCCACAAAGGCAATGATCGCGAACAGCAGTTTCGCAGCGTGGGAGTAGCCTCCCGCTTCCGCCGAGACGGCAGCTCGCGTGGTATTGCCTGTCATGAAGGACACGAAGTCGCCCGAAATATGCAGGCCTACCGCGTCAGTCATTCCAGCGATGAAGGAAATCGCCGCAACCAGTGCAATGCCGGTTCCTGTTCGTCTCGCTCTGATGATGCTGCGGCGTCTTTGTCTGGTCATGGAAAGCTCGATTTAAAAACCCCAGCCGATGCGCGCGGGCTCTTATTTCTAGAATGGCTGGCGGTGGGTTTGCAATCGTTCTGAGAGCGCTCACCAGCAGCCATTTTGTCTAGACAAATGGGGAATCACTGCCTACCATGCCTCAAATAAAGCGAAACACAACATCGCACAAAAATAAGTCAAAGGGGTTCAGATCATGAAGAAAACGTGGGTTCTCGCCACTATTGCCGCACTTGCCTCATCCGCTTCCGCTTACGCTGAAACCGCAGTGACCATCGGAATGTCCGGCTGGACAGGGTTTGCACCGCTGACGCTTGCCAAGCAGGCCGGCATTTTTGAAAAGAACGGCCTCAAAGTCGAGATCAAGAAGATTCCGCAGGCCAGCCGTCACCTTGCTCTCGCGTCCGGCGACATTCAGTGCGCGGCCACCACGGTGGAAACCTGGATCGCGTGGAATGCCAATGGCGTGAAATCCACCCAGATTTTCCAGATGGACAAGTCTCACGGTGCTGACGGTATCGCGGTGCGCAGTGACGTCTCCAAGGTCGCCGACCTCAAGGGCAAGACGGTTGCCGCCTCCGCGCCGGGCACGTCACCCTATTTCTTCCTCGCATGGATCCTCAAGGAGAACGGCCTGACGTTGAAGGATGTGAAGGTTGTCAACCTTGAGCCAGGCCCGGCTGCGCAAGCCTTCGTCGCTGGCCAGAACGATGCGGCCATGACCTATGAACCGTATCTTTCCACCGTTCGTGCCGCGCCCGACAAGGGCAAGATCCTTGCGACAACGCTGGATTACCCCGCTGTCATGGATACGTTCGGCTGCACCCCGGATTTCCTGAAGGCCAATCCGCAGGCGGCCAAGGCCCTTGCAGACAGCTATTTTCAGGCACTGGAACTGATCAAGGCCGACCCGGAAAAGTCCTATGCGACGATGGGGGCGGACGTAAAGCAGGCGGGCGAAGCCTTCGCCGCCTCGGCGAAATTCCTCGAATGGCAGGACAAGACCGCCAACCAGAAATTCTTTGACGGTGAATTCAAAACATTTTCGGAAAAGGCGGCCGACCTGCTGCTGGAAATTGGCGTGATAAAGTCGAAGCCCGATCTTTCGACCCTCGCGGACACCTCTTTCATCAAGTAATCGAACCGGCCGCTGACATTCCCGCGGGGATGTCGCGGCGGAAAGCAAGTGAGAGCGTCGGTTGCGTGATGAAACACGTTCGGCGCCCTGATGGCGCGGCAAGAGTGTCGCGCCGACTTTATGGTTAAGGTCTCAGATGCAACCTCTTCAACCCATCCGCAACAGCACGAGAATTGTTCTTGGCGTCCTATTTTTCGTTCTGTTTTTTGCCGCCTGGGGCTTTGCCACGCTTGGGGGTTTCGTGTCGCCGACCTTTCTGGCCGACCCTATCACCATGCTGAAGGATGGCATCTATCTTCTGACCGATCAGGGTTTTGCCAGCGATATTGGCATGACGATCTGGCGCGTCGTCGGTGGCTTCGTTTTGGCCTCGCTCGTGGCCGTCCCGCTCGGCATTGCGATGGGAGCATATAAGCCCGTCGAAGCGCTGCTTGAGCCGTTTGTCTCCTTCGCACGCTATCTACCGGCTTCAGCCTTCGTTCCGCTGCTCATTCTCTGGGCCGGTATCGGCGAGATGCAGAAGCTGCTTGTCATCTTTATCGGCGCGGTGTTCCAGATCATCCTGATGGTGGCCGTGGCGGTTGCCGGCACGCGCCGCGATCTGGTAGAGGCCGCCTATACGCTGGGTGCGAAGGACCGGGGCGTGGTGCGCCGTGTTCTCATTCCTGCCAATGCGCCAGACATCGCCGAAATTCTCCGCCTCGTCCTCGGCTGGGCCTGGACCTACGTCATCGTCGCGGAACTCATCGGCGCTTCCTCGGGTATCGGCTACATGATCATCAACAGCCAGGCGTTGATGGCGACAGGCCAGATCATCTTCGGCATCATCGTTATCGGCGTCATCGGCCTTATCTCGGATTTCGCGTTCAAATCGCTGAACCGGAAGCTTTTTGCGTGGAGGCTTGCCTGATGAGCGAACTCGTTATCAAGGGTGTCAGCCGCACGTTTCCTGGCGTGCAGGGCGGGCAGCCGACATTGGCCTTGCAGCCGACCAATCTGGAAATCCCGCGCAATGATTTCGTCACCATTCTCGGCCCGTCGGGATGCGGAAAATCAACCTTGCTGCGCATCATCGCCGGTCTCGACCGTCCGACGACGGGCGAGGTGGTGTTGTCCGGAAAGCCTGTGACGAGCCCCGGAGCGGATCGCGGCATGGTGTTCCAGTCCTATACCCTGTTTCCCTGGCTGACGATCCGCGACAATGTCGCTTTTGGCTTGCGCGAACGCGGCGTCGCTGAGAAGGAAAAATGGGAGATCGTCGACAGCTACATCGACAAGGTCGGCCTGCGCGGCTTCGAAAACCATTGGCCAAAGCAATTGTCCGGTGGCATGCAGCAGAGAACGGCCATTGCCCGTGCGCTCGCGAACGGCCCTAAAATCCTGCTGCTTGACGAGCCATTCGGCGCTCTCGACAACCAGACGCGCGGGTTGATGCAGGAGTTGCTGCTCGGCATCTGGGAGCGGGAGCAGAAGACGGTCATATTCGTCACTCACGATATCGAAGAGGCGGTCTTCATGGCGTCGCGTGTCGTGACCATGTCCGCAAGGCCCGGCCGCATCAAGTCGATTACGCCGGTCGATCTGCCGCATCCGCGTCATTATACCGTTAAGGCCAGTCCGGAATTTTCCGAACTGCGGGCAAAGCTCACGGAGGAAATCCGCAGCGAGGCGATCGCCGCCGCCGCCCATGGGTAACTGATCCGCAAGGAGGAGTGACGTATCGGGATGAGGAATTCAGGCGTCGATCTTCAGGAGAAATCATTGCACGAGCGCATCCGCAATGATGTCGAGCGACAGATCATGTCGGGTGAGTGGCCGCCGGGATATCGTATTCCTTTCGAGCACGAAATGACCCGGCAATATGCCTGCTCGCGCATGACGGTGAATAAGGCTCTCGGCGAACTGGTTCAGCGCGGCCTGATAGAAAGACGCCGGCGGCTTGGCACTTTCGTTCGTCAGCCGCACGCGCAATCCGCCGTGCTGGACATCCACGACATTGAACGGGAAGTCCAGTCGCTGGGCCTTGCTTACAGCTATCGTCTCGACAGAAGAGACAAGCGTTCGGCGGGGGAGAAAGATGGCGCCGCCATGGCGCTTGCCGCCGACGCCCCTGTTCTCGACCTCACCTGCACGCATTTTGCCGGCGGCGTCCCCTTCTGCGTCGAACATCGCATCATCAATGTCACTGCTGTTCCAGATGCGGCGTTTGCGGATTTTTCTGAGGTCGGGCCCGGTACGTGGCTGCTGAAGATGGTTCCTTGGAGTGCTGCCGAACATCGCATCAGTGCTGTCTCCGCCGACCGGAAAATCGCGACAGCACTGGGCATTGCTTTTGGTACCGCCTGTCTTGTTGTCGACCGGCGCACCTGGCACGGCCCGGATCACATCACCCGTGTCCGGGTTATCTATCCCGGAGACCGCCATGCACTGGTTGCGCAGTTTTCGCCCTCACAAAAAAGCTGAGGCACGCGCAGTTCATTTTTTGACAAAGAAGAGTTTACGAGTCGCCTTTTGACAATATAATAGTTGTCAAAAGAACTCAGGTTATTTACGGAACGTCAAGCTTTCACGACGGCATCCGTTCATGACCCCGGTTTTCACGAACCGGTCATTCTGCGGATGAGTTCATCGACGGAAATCCGGGATAAAATCATGCCAGCCGAGACCTCAACCTCTTTCGCACTTTTCAATAGGGCAAATACAGCAAGGCGCGTTGCCCTTGGCGTGGCTGTCATCTTCGTGGCCGGTTTGAGCACGGTCACGGTTTTTGCTCAGACGGCTTCGGAAACGCAAACAGTTCAGCCGGCACAGCAGACGGACCCCGTGACGCCGGCCGCCTCGCCGACCGCGCCGGCCCAGCCTTCCGCAACTGCACCTGAGCAGCCCGCCGCGAGCACATCGTCGCAGCCTTCGTCAATTGAGCCGGTACAGGCTCAACCAGCTGCAGCCACGCCGCCGGCTGAGATAGAACAGCCTGGTCAGGCTTCTGAGACACCAGTGCTAAACGAGGCCACAACGCCCATAGAGCCTGTCAGCCCAGCGCCCGCGAGCGCCGAACATCGTGCGGACATCCCGCACAATTTGTCTCCGTGGGGCATGTTCATGGCCGCCGACTGGGTCGTTAAGGGCGTCATGATCGGTCTTGCTTTCGCATCGCTGGTCACCTGGACGGTCTGGGTTGCCAAGTCGATCGAGCTTGCGGGTGCGCGCGTGCGTGCAGGCGCGACACTCAAGGTCATTCGCAAAGCGAAAACGCTGAGTGAAGCGACTGAGGCCGTGGAAAAGAAGGGCGGACCGGCAGCGCTGATGCTGCGCATGGCCACCCATGAAATGCAGCTTTCTGACGCGGTTGTCGAACATACGGATGGCGGCGGCATCAAGGAGCGGGTGTCGTCGGCCCTGTCGCGGATCGAAACCCATGCCGGCCGCCGCATGTCCCGCGGGACCGGCGTTCTGGCGACCATAGGCTCCACCGCTCCCTTCGTTGGCCTGTTCGGCACCGTCTGGGGCATCATGAATTCCTTCATCAGCATTTCAGAATCGCAGACCACCAATCTTGCCGTTGTCGCGCCCGGCATTGCGGAAGCGCTTCTCGCAACCGCCATCGGTCTTGTCGCCGCAATTCCGGCGGTCGTGATCTACAACGTCTTCGCCCGTTCCATTACTGGATACCGCCATTTGCTAGCGGATGCTGCAGCCGGCGTCGAACGCCTCGTCAGCCGCGATCTAGATTTCCGTCGCATTCCGCCGGGCAGCACAAGCAGGCCCGCCGTCTCGCTGGTTGGACGGTGATCGATCATGGCTGGCGGCATTCGCGAAAATAGCGGAGACGATCTCTCCGAAAACCACGAAATCAATGTCACGCCCTTCATCGACGTGATGCTGGTTCTGCTCATCATCTTCATGGTGGCTGCGCCGCTTGCCACGGTGGATGTCAATGTCGATCTGCCAGCCTCCACGGCCAAACCGGCGGAAAGGCCGGAAGAACCGCTTTATCTGACGGTCAAGGACGATCTGTCGCTCAATCTCGGGAACGATGCGGTAGCACGTGAAGCGCTGGCGGCTGCAATAGACCGGCAGACGGGCGGCAACAAGGATACACGTATTTTTCTGCGCGCAGACAAGGCCGTCGATTACGGTCATTTCATGGAGATCATGAACCTGTTGCGCGACGCTGGATATCTGAAGATTGCACTCGTCGGGCTTGAAAATGCTGCCGCAGCCGCGCAGCCTGTCGGCGCTGCTGCACCCGCTGTTTCCCCAGCACCGGGAACCGCGCCATGAGTGAAAACGGCTCTCTGCAGCCTCGGCATTCCCGTCTTGGGGAAGTGGCGCTGTGGTCTGCCGCGGCGCTGCTCATGCTGAGCGTTCATGCCGGTTTTGCCTATTATCTGATGCAGGCGCCTGAGGAGCCAGAGGCCGGTGGCCAGCCGCCCGCGGCGATCATGATCGAAATGGCGGCGATACCCGAGGCCGTCAAAACGGAAGAGACCACGCAGGCGCAGGATATCGAAGATTCCGAACAGGTGAAAAGCGACACCAGTGAGCCCGTCGAGGAGCCAATGCCGGACGAGCCGCCGCCACCGGAACCGGTTGCGGAAACACCGCCGCCCGAACCGGTCCAGCCACCCGAGCCACCGGTCGAGGAAATCGTCGAGCCGCAGGAAATTCCCGAGCCGGTGGAGCAGATCGATCCTGTGCAGGAACAGATGATGGCGGAACTCGAGAATGTCGAGGTTCCCTTGCCCGTCATGCGCCCTCCGCCACCACCCACCGAGAAAAAGGTGGAAAAGAAAGAGCCGGAAGAGAAAAAGAAGGTCGAACGCCAGCGCCCCAAACCGCAGCAGGCATCGGAACTACGCGAAGCTGCCAAAGCCGAAGTCCAGCAGTCCGACAGGACGGCCGCATCGCGCAGCAGTGGTGGTTTTTTCTCGTCGTCATCCGCTTCGCCGGCGAAATGGGGGTCGAAGGTTCGTTCGCACATTCAGCGCCGCAAGCCACGGTCGCTGCGCAGTGATGCCTTGACCGCGACTGTTCGGTTCAGGGTCAACGATGCGGGTGCCATCAGCGGCGTTAGCCTTATCAAGTCAACAGGGGATGCGTCGATCGATCAACAGATCGCAGCCTGGATTGAGAGCGCGTCACCTGTTCCCGCACCGCCGCCGGATGCAAACAAGACGATAACACTGCCGATCAGTATCCGTTAGGCGATGCATCCGCGTTTATGAGCAAATAACATTTCGCGAATGCTTCCTATGGTGTAGGTGTCGTCGACATCACAAGCAGAGGCATTCCGGAATGAAATTCTCAATCGCAGAGGCAGAGGATCTCGTATCTTCTATCTTTGAGCGCAACGGTGTTCTGCCGCGAAACGCCCGTTCCGTGGCAAGGGCGCTCGTCGCATCTGAAGCCGCGGGACAAGGTGGTCACGGCTTTCGCCGCATTCCCGTTTACGTTCGGCAGGCGCTGGTTGGCAAGGTGGATGGCAGGGCACGTCCCGCGGTGACACGGCTGAAGCCAGGCGTGCTGTCCATCGACGCCAATCTCGGATACGCCTATCCGGCAATTGACTGTGCCATTGAGGCCTTGCCTGATATGGCCCGTGAGCAGGGCATTGCCCTTGCCGCCATCCATCGGTCTCACCACGCGGGTGTCATGGCGCTGACGGTGGAGCGTTTTGCCGAGATGGGGTTCGTGGCGCTGATGTTTGCCAATGCCCCCGCTTCCATGGCGCCCTGGGGCGGCAGCCGCCCGCTTTATGGCACAAACCCGATTGCCTTCGGCGCTCCCGTCGGCGGTGCCGATCCACTCGTGATCGATCTTGCCCTCTCAAAGGTCGCGCGCGGCAAAATCATGGCCGCCCGCCAGAAAGGCGAAACCATTCCGGGTGACTGGGCGCTCGACAGGAACGGTCGCCCCACGACAGATCCGGAAGAAGCCATCGAAGGCACCATGGTGCCGGCTGGCGAGGCCAAGGGAGCTGCGCTGGCGCTCATGGTCGAAATCCTGGCTGCAGCGGTCACGGGTTCAAACTTCGCATTCGAGGCATCATCCTTGCTTGATGACAAGGGATCGCCACCGTCTATTGGTCAGACGATCATTGCCATTGATCCAGTGTCGACGGGCGGTGCAGCCTTCACCGAAAGGCTGGCTTTCATCGCTGGCGAGATCGAGAAACAGGAGAATGTGCGATTACCCGGTCGCCGCAGCCAGGGGATCCGCAAACGGGCGCTTGAGGAGGGTATCGTCATCGAAAGCGATATTCTCGCCGAAATTCAGAAGCTGTGACGGTTGCATCAGGGGTAACCCGGCAGGCGAATAAACCGGAAATTGCTGCGTGTTGGCGACCAGCGCGCCATCACCAAATTTCAGACTTCAAGCCGCGCTATACGTTGGATAGACGTGTATGTTTCCTTCGAATATCGGTTGGCGTGGCTCCGAACCAGCGGGAAACGGAGCGCGAAAAAGCGCCGGGCGTGGAATAGCCGAGCCGGTAGCCGATATCGGAGACTGGAAGATCGCTTTCCACCAGCAGTTTGAAACCGGCGTTCTTGCGGATCGCGTCCTTTATTTCGTTGAGATTGGTGCCGAGTTCGGCGAGCCGCCGCTGGAAACTTCGTTCCGACAGATTGAAGTAGGGCGCAATCTCACCAAGCGACAACTCGGCATCCGACAGCCGCATCTGCATGTAACGCTTCACCTGGTCGATGAACTGGGTCGCGTCTGAAGATGTCTCCGGGCGTAACATGCGGCATTGAAGGTTCATCAACTCAAACAGCCTCGCATCGGCATTCGGATTGACCGCGTCCAGCAACGGCGCTGGAAAGCGCATGGTGTGAATGGCTTGGGAGAAACTGACGCGCGTGCTCATCCTCTCTTTAAAAAGCTGAAGGTTACTCGGTTTTGGCCGCTCCAGGCCGATATCGACCTGGTTGGTGCGGTCGCCGAGGATATCACGCAGGCGCTGCATCAGGATGCCGAGGACAAAATCCACGTATTGCTCGCGTTTGGCGATAATTGGCGCGAATGTCCAGGACAGGGTCGCCTGCTTTGCATCTGTCACCATCGTGAAGTTGCTGTTGTTGGTCGCGTAATACACATGGTCCTGAAGAAAGCGCAGGAAGGCCCGCACGGTCGGCGCACTCATCAGGCCGTAGCCGAAGGCGCCGGATGCACCGGCTGGAAAGGTGGCCGCGCATTGAAGACCGAAGGTGTCGTCGCCGGCGATCTGGGCGCAGGTTTCGAGCAGCCGACAAAATCTGTCGAGGCTGATGCGTTCCGTCAGGCTGTTGAATGTAGCAGGGTCAATGTCCAGAGACGTGCAGATCGGGATGATATCGATCCCGCGTGAGCGGGCATAGTTGCTGACGCCGGCGGCAAGGCCAGCCACCACGGTAATCTCGTCGCTGATCCTTTTGTCAGGCATCCCTCGCCTTGGCGTACCATGTTCTTAGTTGTCGTACGATGGTAAGCATGTGAAAGGGTTTTGTCGAGAAGCGTGGCGCCTGGTTTCAGGCGTGCCGGTAGGTGCAGCTTTGCTCAAGAACCTGCATGATCGCCCGGCCGGCTTCTTCGATCGCGCCACTATTGTCGACAGTCGTGACGTCGAAATCGCCGGCGACGGTGAGCGAACTGCGTTCCAGCCGTCGCAGAATATCGTCCCGGCTCTCGCGCCCGCGTTGCTCCAGTCGCATCGCCAGCACATCGGGCCGCGCAACGATGTTTAGGACTTTAAGACGGACAAACGCGGTGCCGAAATGGGGCAGGGCAGACCGTGAACCATTGGCGATCACCACGTCGCCCGCCTCAAGATGACGGTGGACGGTAGAAGGAATGCCGTATTTAAGCCCGTGTGCTTCCCAGAAAACGGCAAAGGCACCCGCGTCTTCCAGACGGTTGAACTCCTGCATGGAAACGGCGTCGTGGTTTTCACCACCCGCATCGCAGCTGCGGGTTATGACGCGTCGGGTAAAATGGAAGCCGGGTCGGCCGGCAAGCTGGACCGAGGCATAGTCCATCAGCGTATCCTTGCCGACGCCGCTCGGGCCGACAACAACGACCATCGTGCCGGGCGATTGCGCGGGCCGGCTATCATCCCCATCAATGCTCATGCCACGCGCTTGCCCTGACGCCAGACGGAACGGGCGACCGGAACGCCCTCTTCGCGGTGCACTCGCACCAGATCGGCCCGCAATCCCGGCGCGATGCGACCGCGGTCAAGAAGACCGACCGTGCGCGCCGGCGTGGCCGTGACCATACGCAGCGCCTCCGGCAGGCTGATTCCCTCCACCTGACCGGCAAGCAGGAAGGGTGCGAACAGCAGGCTGAAAGGCACATAGTCGGATGACAACACATCCAGCACCCCGATTTCGGCGAGGTCACGGGCGGCGATATTGCCGGAATGCGACTTGCCGCGAACGATATTGGGTGCACCCATAAGCACGCTCATGCCCGCGCTGTGCGATGCCTTGGCCGCTTCGACGCTGGTCGGGAACTCCGCCAGCTTCACCCCATGGCCGATCGCCTCGCCGACGTGCGCCTCGGTGGCGTCATCGTGGCTCGCAACGGTAATGCCACGCTCAGCGCAGCGGGCGGCCAGATAATCACGATGCTTGGCGGAATATTCGGCCGAGGCTGCCTGCCGGCGCTGCACAAATTCGGCAAACGCCTCATCGCTCAAACCGCGCTTCTTCTGATAATAGAAGATGTATTGATCCATGGACTGAAATTGGCGCTGGCCCGGTGAGTGGTCCATCATCGAAATCAGCCGCACGCGCGGATCGGTCTCGAAGTCCTCAAAATGTTCCAGCACATCGGCGGACGCCACCTCACAGCGCAGATGCAGAAGGTGGTCGGAGCGCAGGCGATTCTGGTCCGCCGCCGCCTCGATGGCGTCAGCCATCTCCCGCATTTCACCCTTTTTGAAACCGCCATCCTCATCCGAGCCAAGGCGCAGGCAATCGAAAACCGTGGTGATGCCGGAGGCGGCGACCTGGGCGTCATGAGCCTGAATAGCGGCGATCTTGTCCCAGGTCACGCCGGGACGCGGCGAATAATGCTGTTCCAGATGGTCGGTATGCAGTTCAACCAGACCGGGGATCAGAAAGTCTCCTTCAAGGTCTTCTCCTGATTTCGAAGCGCCTTCGCTGATGTCGGCAATCTTGCCGTCACGGATCAGAACGGAGCCCAGAATAATATCGTCTTCCAGAACGATACGGGCATTGGAAAGGGCGTGCTCGGTCATGGGATCGCATCTTTCTTGGGTGGCTCAGCAAACGGATGCCAGCTGTGAACGGTAAATGGTGCGCCGCGCTCCTCTTCAATGAAAAGGGCAAGGCCGGAAAGGGTGAGCGGCTTGTCGACAAATTCGGAAAACTGCGCAGAAAGCATGTTGCGCACGGCAGGCTGCTCGGCCTCGTCGATGCGTCCGGTCAGCGTCATGTGGAAACGAAAGTCATCCATCACATGCGGATAACCCCAAAGCGACAGATTTTGCCGCTGGCTTTCGGTCAGCATCTGCGGCCGGCGGCGGGCAATATCGGTTTCGGACAGGGGCGCACGGAAGCGGTCGAAATGATCCACGATCTCCGCGGCAAAGTCCTGCAGCGGCTGGTAAATGCGATCCGGCACCAGAGCGAAGAATGGTCCAAGTGCATCGATGACAATACGCGGAATGTCGAAAACCTGCTTCTCGGAAGTGAACTCTGTCAGAGCCGCCACCAACTCCGCTTCGCTGTATTTTTCCGCAAGCTCGAAAGGCGCCTTCAGCGTTGCGTGGAAGCCGTAACGACGCGGTTCCTCAGTCATCCCGGCATAATCGGCGTGGTCGTTATACAACGTGCCGGAAAATGCATTGCGGCCCAGCCAGCGCGATGCTCTCTCAGTCAGCGGATGATCTTTAGCCGGGGAAAAATAGATGGCATAGCGCACGGCAAGCACTCTTCAGTGTCATGGGGAACCAGGGATGAAAAGCTATTTGGCGTGACTCGCCCGCTTCCCGCAAGGTCAGGAGTGCGAGGTAATCGCTTTCCGTGACAGAATGATGATGCCGCAAGAAAAAAGTCCTCGAATGCTAGAAAGCTTCCAGAAACATGGGTGATCTATCGGGACAAGCCGGGGTAGAACTGATGATGAAATCAGGCGAGGCGGCGGAGTAATGACAACCGTAACCGTCGTCATTTCGTCTACAAAGTCTAATGCTGTGCCTTGCCGATCAGGCGCGAGCGCAGCGAATTGGAGATGTGGTCGAACAGGAAGACCACAAAGAGGATGAGCAGGACCATATAGGCGACCTTGTCCCAGTCGGCATTGGTGCCCATTGCTTCCAGCAGTTTGAGGCCGATGCCGCCCGCACCCACTGCGCCGATGATGGTGGCGGAGCGGGTGTTGCTTTCCCAGAAATAGAGCGACTGCGAAATGAAGACCGGGAGAACCTGCGGCAACACGCCGAAACGATTGACAGCCATCGGCGATGCGCCGACCGACTTGACGCCCTCACGCTGCTTGTCGTCCACGTTCTCCAGCGCTTCGGCATAAACCTTGCCAAGCGCCCCGGTGTCGGTGAAGAAGATCGCGGCAATGCCGGGGATCGGTCCGGGACCGAAACTGCGGGTGAAGAACAGCGCCCAGATCAGCATGTCGATGGATCGCAGGAAGTCGAACAGGCGCTTCATGCCCCAGTTTGCCGCCTTGTTGGCGGTGATGTTGCGGGCGGCAATGAAGGCGAGCGGCAGGGCGACGAGCGTGCCGAACAATGTGCCGACAAACGCCATGACCAGTGTCTGCATCAGCTTGGACAGGATGTCGGCATGTTGCCAGACGCCGTTATCAAGGAAATCATCCACCATGTGGCCAATATTGGAGCGGGCCGGATCGAGCCTTTCTCCCCATAGGGCGAGAGCCGCCAGTTGAGCGTAGCTCTTGCCCCAGAATTCGGAATGCGTGTCGAAGAAGAAATTCGCCCAGCCGAGGAAGCGGCGCTGTACATAGACCTGGCTCGTGCGGATCTCGGCCTGACCTGCGAAGCCGTAATGCACGAGCACCTTGTTGCCATCCTGCTGGATTTCATCCGGTGCGTTTTGGGGTGCGAGGGCCTGCTCCCCATTGATGACGATGGGATAGCCGATGCCATCGACATACACATCCACCTGCGTCGGCGTCACGTCGAGGCGATTGTCCGAGCCCGCATAAACAACGCTATATCCACCATTCGGCAGCGGCTGCAGCCAGTCGATCCTGGCATCGGCCGGGTATTGCCCGCGGCTCGACCATTGCGGCTCCACCTTCCCGTCTTCGAAACGAAGGCGCGGTTGGGCACGCCAGGAATACCAGTCCTGAATATAGCTGGAAGCCCGATCCCACCGCCCCTGCATGAAGGCCGGGCCAACGTTGAAAAAGAAAAAGCAGCCGATAAGATAGGCGGTCACGGCAAGAAGGCCGACAAGCAGACCATATCGCTGCATGACGCTGCGGTTGAATACCGCAGGATGGGCAGCCGTCAGCCTCTCGCGCTCGGCAGTGTTGAGAATGAAGCTCGACGACATCAGGCCGCTCCCCGTCCGAATTCAAAGGATTGTTGGCCGATCAGCCGGCGGCGCAGCCAGCTGGAGAACTGGTCGACGGCGATGATGGTAATCAACAGTAGAATGATGATGGCATAGGTCTTTGCCGCATGATCGTTGCCGATCGACAGGCGGAAGACCTCCCCGATACCGCCGCCGCCCACCGCGCCGATGATGGTGGAGGCACGCACGTTGATCTCGGCGCGCAGGAGGGCATAGGAAACGAAATTCGGAAGAACCTGAGGCACAATGGCAAAACGCACGCGTTCGAGCCAGTTGGCGCCAGCGGCGCGCAGGCCTTCATCCGGCTTCATGTCGGCATTCTCAACAACTTCGAAAAAGAGCTTTCCGAGAGCACCGATCGTGTGGACCGAAATTGCGATGATCGCCGCGATCGGGCCGATCGACAGGATGGCGGTCAATAGTCCGGCGACCACAATTTCAGGAAAGGCCCGCAACACTTCCATAATCCGGCGCACCACCCAGCGCACGAGGCCGGCGCCGATGAGATTGGTGGAGGCGAAGAAACAGAGCACGAAGGCAAAGCCGGTGCCAATGATCGTCGAAACCAGCGCGATATTGAGCGTGATGATCAGCTGGTAGATGAAATGCGGGATGTAGAAACCATCGGCGATGTAAACGCGATCGGCGACATAATTGTATTTCAGCGAACCATCCGCATAAGGCGACGGCAGGTCGAACATCGCCCGGAAGACTTCCAGCGGACTATCAGGCACGAAGGTCTTCATGAAATCGAAGAAATAGGGCAGGCGCTCGAAAAACTTGCCTGAATTGGCCGCATTGGCAAAATTCAGGGAGGCGGCAAGGATGGCGAGAAAGATCACCAGCGAGATGACGGTGTAGATTCGCCGCGTCTTGAGCTGCTGCTGATAGTGACGCATGACCGTTTTGGACGATGCGCTCAATCCCTCGGGCGAGAGGGTGCCCTGGTGCAGTGTGGTCGCCATGCCGTTCTTCCTTTACTGGCAAAAGCGGCGATGCCGTCAGGCATCGCCGCTTCCTGATATGATCTGAGGATCAGCCGCCGATAACGGACTTACGGGCGTCGATGATCGTCTGGTAGAAGGACGGGTCGACCTTGATGTAGGCGGTGTTTTTGCCTTGGGTGAAACCCTGGAAGCAGGCGAGGTCCTTTTTCGGCAGCTCCATGAAGAAGTCCTCGACCTTCTGCTTCATGCTGTCGCCGATCTTGTTGGCAACGAGCAGCGGGCCGTTCGGGATCAGCGGTGACTTCCAGACTTCAACGATATCGTCCATGTCGAGGTTGCCCTTCTTGACCATCTGGTGAAGGTTGCCACCGGAATAGCCGTCTTCCCACTTACCAACGCCCGAACCAAAGGTGGTTCCGACATCGAACTTCTTGTCTAGAACGGCGAGAACGAGGTTCTCGTGGCCGCCACCAAAGCCGGTTTCGGAGAAGTATTCCTTGATCGGCGTGCCGGTTTCCTTAGGGATGGCGACGTTTGGAATAAGGAAGCCAGATGTGGAGTCGGGGTCGGCAAAGCCGATCTTCTTGCCCTTGGCATCCGCCAGGGTTTTAATGCCGCTGTCCTTGCGGGCAACCATGATGGTGTAATAGCCGCTGGAGCCGTCAGAGCCCGTATAGGTCAGGATCGGATCGACGGCCTTGGGGTCAGCGATGGCGATCTTGGCATAGGACGACGCGCCCATGGAGGCGATGTCGATGGTACCGCCGAGAAGACCCTGGATAACGCCGTTATAATCCGGCGACGGGAATACCTGCACTTCGGAAACGCCCGTTGCAGCCTTGAGGCCATCGGCGACGCACTTGGCGTTGCGGATCTGGTCTGCCTCGTTTTCGGAACCGTCGAGACCGATGCGCAGAACCTTGATGTCCTGAGCCATGGCGGAACCGGCCAGAACGCCAAGGGCGACTGCCGAGAGAAGCAATTTCTTCAACATGGACTTTCTCCTGTTTCCCGGCGAGCCGGAGTTGTTGTGAGATGTTGGCCCTTGACGCGGACGCAAACGATGCTGAGCGGTTCCTCAGAGCCCGGCGAGAGCGAGCGGTTCTGGGCCGGCAGATTGCTGCACCGGACGCGCGGCAAGTTGCGCGCCGGGAATGGTTATACTGGTCGAGGTCATGGTCTCGTCGATGCCTGCGCCGTGTGAGTCCGTGCCGTAGATTTCCGTCACGGCGGCAGCCGTCAGCTCAGACGGCGTGCCATCAAAAACGACGCGGCCTTTCGACATGCCGATGATGCGTTCGCAATAGTTGCGCGCTGTATCCAGTGTGTGCAGATTCGTAACGACAGTGATGCCTTCGCGCTCGTTGATGTCGCGCAGCGCGTCCATCACGATTTTGGCGTTCAGCGGGTCGAGCGAGGCGATCGGCTCATCGGCCAGAACCATCTTCGGAGACTGCATCAGGGCGCGGGCAATCGCCACGCGCTGTTGCTGGCCCCCGGAAAGCGTACCTGCGGCCTGCATTGCCACATGCTCGATGCCCAGCCGTTCAAGTGCGGCGATCGCCATCAGCCGCTCTTCATCCGTGAAGATGTTGAAGAGGCTGAGCAGCGTCGAACGGTGGTTGAGGCGACCGAGCATGACATTGGTAAGCACGTCGAGGCGCGGGACGAGATTGAACTGCTGGAAGATCATGGCGCAGTCGCGCTGCCAGTTGCGGAGCGCGGCACCTTTCAAGGACGAAACTTTGGTATCGTTGAAATGAATTGAGCCGGAGGAGGGATCGATGAGCCGGTTTATCATCCGCAGCAGCGTCGACTTTCCCGCTCCGGAACGTCCTATCACGCCTACCATCTGTCCCTGCGGTATTTCGACATTCACGGCATCGACCGCGGTATGGTTGCCGAAACAGCGCGTGACTTGCTTCAGGTGAAAGCTCATTTCCCCGTCCAATCTTCTTATGACGGGGTTGGACATAACAATGATGCGTGAAGTGCGAATGTCAGTTTGATGAAGAAAATATTACAAGGTGCTGATGTAGCGCGACTGCATTTCGCCGGCGAAAGTTCGAACCAATTTTTTCGGAATGATCGACAAGGCTTAAAAACTAACCCCCGGATAGGTCCCGGGGGCTATATCAGACGGGCTATGTCTCAACCGCGATATTTTGCGATGAAATCTCCGGCCGACAGGCCGCGGAAATCATCGAGTGCGTCGCGCAGCCTCTTGTGGTCCCAGTCCCACCAGCGCAGATCATCCATCTGCTGGCCGACCTCAGGCGGAAAGCGGTCGCGGATCAACCTCGCGGGAACGCCGCCGACAATCGTATAGGGCGCAACGTCCTTCGAGACGACGGCGCCAGCCCCGATGACAGCGCCATTGCCGACGTTGACACCCGGCAGGATGGTGGCGCCATGGCCGATCCAGACGTCGTGGCCGATCACCACGCGTCTGGCGCGGCGGGCGGCGAAAAAGTCGGACTCGTCTTCCGCGTCGTCCCAATAATTGTGGGCGCGGTAAGTGAAGTGGTGCAGGGTCGCCCGCTGCATCGGATGGTTGGTGGCGTTGATGCGGACGGAAGCGGCGATATTGACGAATTTGCCGATGGTGGCGGACCAGATCGCGCCATCCTGCATGACGTAGGAATAGTCGCCCATCTCGACCTCCTCGATGCGGCAGCGCTCCGAAATTTCGGTAAAGCGGCCAATCGAGGAATTGAGGACACTGGCAGTGTCGTGGATGACGGGTTCGAGGCCGACTTTGGAGTTCATGCTGCTGCCTTCCGGGGCGAAAATTGCGAGACGTCGAGAATGCGGTCGGCCACGGCCTCTCGCACTTCTTCATCGTGAAAAATGCCGAGCAGCGCGGTACCCGTTTCTTTCTTCTCCCTGATCATCTCCACCACCACCCGCCGGTTGGTGGCGTCGAGCGAGGCCGTTGGCTCGTCGAGAAGCAGGATTGCATGATCGGTGATGAAACCGCGCGCGATATTGACGCGCTGCTGCTCGCCGCCCGAAAAGGTGGCGGGTGGAAGCGACCACAATTCCCGTGGTAGGTTGAGTTTCGAAAGCAGTGCGGCCGCCTGCTCACGCGCATCTTGAGCGGCAATCTTGCGCGCCAGAAGCGGTTCGGCAACCACGTCAACCGCCGCGACGCGGGGTACCGTCCGCAAAAACTGGCTGACATAACCGATGGTGCGATGACGGATATCGAGAATTGTGCGTGGTGAAGCGCTGCCGATATCGACAACCTCGCCCTGATGGCGAATAAGGATCTGCCCGCTGTCGATGGCGTAATTGCCGTAGAGCATTTTCAGGATCGAGCTTTTGCCGATGCCAGAAGGGCCGCCGAGCACGACGCATTCGCCGCCAGATACGGAAAAATTCACGTCGCGGACGACAGGCAGCTCGATGCCGTCGCGAAGATGCATGGTGAAGCTTTTAAAGACTTCCGAAACGATGAGAGGTGTCGGCATGGTGGATTTTCTCTTCCTGCGCTGATCTTCTGCGAAAAGCGGGAGCCGCTTTTCGGAATCGCGCGGCTAGACCTGCAAAATGGAGGAAACAAGCAATTGCGTGTAGGGCTCGCGGGGGTCGTCCAGCACCCGGTCGGTCAGACCGTGCTCAATGACATCGCCGCCCTTCATCACCATCATGCGATGGGAAAGAAGCCGCGCAACCGCGAGGTCATGCGTGACGACGACAACGGCAAGGCCGAGATCGTTGACGAGGCCACGAACCAGATCGAGCAGACGCGCCTGCACCGAAACATCGAGACCACCTGTCGGCTCATCCATGAAGACAAGGCGCGGCGAGGTGACGAGGTTGCGGGCGATCTGGAGGCGCTGGCGCATGCCGCCCGAGAAGGCGCGCGGCTGGTCGTCGATACGGTCGGTGCCGATTTCCACCCGCTCCAGCCATTCGCCGGCCGATTGACGGATATTGCCGTAATGCCTGTTGCCCACGGCCATCAGCCGCTCGCCAACATTCGCGCCAGCCGACACCGCCATGCGCAGCCCATCGGCCGGGTTCTGGTGCACGAAACCCCAGTCGGTCCGCATCAGGAAACGCCGTTCGGCTTCTCCCATGTGGTAAAGGTCACGCACGGAGCCGTCGCGCATGCGATATTCCACGCTGCCTGCCGTTGGCATCAGCCGGGTGGAAATGCAGTTGAGAAGGGTCGTCTTGCCTGAGCCGGATTCGCCGACAATCGCCAGAACCTCGCCGGCGTAAAGCTCGAAGGAGACGTTGCGGCAACCGGCGCGGTCGCCGTAATATTTGGAAACGTCCCGGACTTTCAGAAGCGGTGCGTCGCTCATTCTGCTGCCTCCTTTACATCCGCCAGCAGGTGGCCCTTATGGCCATTGGCGCGGCGATCATCGCAATGGTCGGTGTCGGAGCAGACGAACATGCGCCCGCCCTTGTCATCCAGCACCACCTCGTCGAGATAGACATTCTCCGCGCCGCACAGTGCGCAGGGCTTGTCGAAGCGCTGGACTTCAAACGGGTGATCCTCGAAATCCAGGCTGACGACATCAGTATAGGGAGGCACGGCATAGATGCGCTTTTCGCGCCCGGCGCCGAACAGCTGCAACGCCTCCGACATATTCATTTTCGGATTGTCGAATTTCGGCGTCGGCGAGGGGTCCATCACATAACGCCCGGCAACTTTCACCGGATAGGCGTAGGTAGTGGAAATGCGGCCGTTGCGGGCGATGTCCTCGTAAAGCTTCACGTGCATCAGGCCGTATTCTTCCAGTGCATGCATGACACGGGTTTCCGTCTCGCGCGGCTCGAGAAACCGAAGGGGCTCGGGGATTGGAACCTGATATACAAGCACCTGACCGGAATGCAGGTCCTCTTCCGGAATACGGTGCCGCGTCTGGATGATGGTGGCATCCTTCGTGCGGGTGGTGACGGCCACATCAGCCACTTTCTGGAAGAAGGCGCGAATGGAGACGGCGTTCGTGGTGTCGTCCGCCCCCTGGTCGATGACTTTCAGCACATCGTCGGGACCAAGGATGGAGGCGGTCAACTGCACGCCGCCGGTGCCCCAGCCATAGGGCATGGGCATTTCGCGGGAAGCGAAGGGAACCTGGTAACCCGGAATGGCGATGGCCTTGAGGATCGCCCGGCGGATCATCCGCTTTGTCTGTTCATCGAGATAAGCGAAGTTGTAGGCAGCCAGCCCGTCGTCGAATGAAACTTCTTTAAGCATTGCGCGTTAGCCTTGTGTAAAAAAGGAGTACAAGCTCATGGAGATTGGAATTCTTGCAGCCGTGTTCTTTGCTGTCTTTGCGGCATCGACCGTCTTTTGTGCTTACTGGTTCGGCGAGCAGCACAGCCGCTGATTATTCGGCCGCATCGCCCATCCACCCGGCCCCATCGGCGTTGATCGCGTCGAAATCCGTGCGCATCTTTCTGACCAGGCCGAGTTCGGCCTGAAAGTCCACGTAGTGCGGCAATTTCAGGTGTTCGACAAAGCCCGTGGCCTGCACATTGTCGGCGTGTGAAATAACGAACTCCTCGTCCTGCGCGGGAGCGACCACATCCTCGCCGAACTCTCCTGCCCGCAGCGCCCGGTCGACAAGAGACATGGCCATAGCCTTGCGTTCGCTCTGTCCAAATACCAGACCGTAACCGCGTGTGAACTGCGGCGGTGCCTTTGCCGAACCCTTAAACTGGTTCACCATCTGGCATTCAGTCACCTGGATATCGCCAAGGGAAACACTGAATCCAAGCTCGGGAACGTCGAGTTCAACCTCGACCTCGCCAATGCGGATTTCTCCAACGAAGGGGTGCGTCCGGCCGTAGCCTCTTTGCGTGGAGTAGGCGAGCGCAAGGAGAAAACCTTCGTCGCCACGCGCCAACGACTGCAGGCGCAGGTCACGCGGCATCGGAAACTCCATTGGTTCCCGCGTCAGGTCGCCCGCAACGTGATCGTCAGGCATGCCGCCGTCGCTTTCGATCAGTCCCTCCTCAGCAAGAATATTGGAAACGCGCATGACATATTCCTGCTCACCTTCGCGCTGGGCCGCGGTTTCGACAGCTTCGTCCTCGAGCAGGGAGGGGTCGAGCAGGCGGTGGGTATAATCGAAGGTCGGGCCCAGCAACTGCCCGCCGGGCAGATCCTTATAGGTCGCGGAAACACGCCGCTGCACCGCCATCTCGGCGGTATCCACCGGAACCGAATAGCCGAAACGCGGCAGCGTGGTGCGATAGGCACGCAGCAAAAAGATGGCTTCGATCATGTCTCCGCGGGCCTGCTTGACGGCCAGCGCTGCAAGCGACTGATCGTAGAGCGACGCCTCTGCCATGACCCGGTCCACCGCGAGCGAGAGCTGCGAAACGATTTGCGCAACGCTCATCGCCGGCAGGTCACGGTCTCCGCGCCGCTTGTCGGCCAGCAGCCGGTGGGCGTTGGCTATGGCGGTCTCCCCGCCTTTGACAGCAACGTACATCTTATGCCTCCACGGGTTTGATGCGCGTCGTGCGCGGCAGGCAGACGAATCTATCGCCAGCCGTCAGGATGACATCGACGCCACGCGGGAAGGTGGCGTTGTTCTCTGCCCAAAGCAGGGGGAATATGTCTGGCAGGCCGATAGGGCGAATGGTGTTGACGCCTCTGATGCCCGGTCCGGAGAGCAGCAATTCCCGCCCGCCTTCAAGGTCGGGCAGCTCGATGATCAGCGTGGTCGAACGGTCGGGATATTCCTGGCTGCCTTGGGCGAAAAGGCCGAAGGAGGCGATGGCGCTGCCCGCTTCGAGGACGGCGAAATGCGCAGCCGCTTTTTCTTCCGCCACCGGCGCGCCTGTGTGAAAGCCGATCCAGCCCGGCACTGCGGTCTTGCGCAACGTGCCACTCAGCCAGACCGGGGTATCGTGGTCGCACAGTGCGAGCAGAACAGCCCCGGTTGCCCGGGCGAGCGCCGTGGGCGGAGCGACCGTAGTCTCGATGGTCTGCTGTGTACCCGGACGCGCCATGCCGTCCATCAACTTTTTAAAAATTCGCTGAGAATCGAAGACCGCGTCGGAAAAGCCGCCGGTCAGTGCTTCTGCCTCGACGCTCATCAGTCCTCTCCTCGAGCCATGGTGAAGAAATCGACCCGCGTCGCAGCGGTTTCCTTTGTTTTTCGCGCCTTCTCGTCACGCAGTCTTTTTTCGACAGGTGAAAGAAGCTCACTCTCGATGAAGTCCCGGGTCCGGTTTTCCTGCCAGAGCGCGTCGAAAACGGCCGCATACCAGGCCTTCTTGCGGCCGGTGCCGAGAACATGGGCGTGGCCAACGGTTCCCGAGGCAAGCTTAACGGTTGCGCGGGTGACTGTGGTCTCGCCGAGATTAAAAGGCGCACCGCCGCCGCCAATACGGCCCTTGACCATGACGAGGCCGGTTTCAGGCCCACGCACATTTTCCGTTTGCGGGCTGGCATCCTGCCGACTCCAGACCGTTTCAAGTTCCTGAACGGTGGCGCGGGCAAGAAGCGCCGCCACTCGTTTCCTCTCCATCTGCATATTCGCAGCTTCGTTATCCATCGCTTGACCTCAAATGTCTATTGGTGTAGACAACTATACAATATAAGCTACATTTAATGGCGATGAATGACAAGCGTGTGACATGAGCCCATCAGCAGCAATGAAAAGAAAGAACGGCGTTGCGCTCTGGCGGCAGATTGCCGACCGGATCAGGGGTGAGATAGCGGCTGGCGATCACGACGAAACCGGCATGTTGCCGCCGGAAATGACGCTCGCCGAAAAATTCGGCGTCAACCGCCACACCGTTCGCAGCGCCATTGCCGCGCTGGCCAGCGAAGGCATCCTCGAGCCGATGCAGGGACGCGGCACGTTGATCGCCCGCAAGGAGCGTCTGAGCTTTCCGATTTCGCTGCGCACGCGGTTCACGGCAGGCATCGGCGATCAGGTGAAGGAAATGGAGGCGCTGCTTCTTTCCCACACGACCGAGCCAGCAAATGCCGATCTCGCGGCCAGGCTGCAATTGCCGGCGGGTGCGGCGCTCGTCCGACTGGAAACGCTGCGCAAGGCGGACACTCGTCCTGTATCCCGCTCGACAACATGGTTTCCGGCGGATCGTTTCGCCGGGATAGGGGAGGCCTATCAGAACAGTGGCTCGATCACGGCAGCTTTCAAGATGCTGGGCGTGGAGGACTATGTGCGTATCTCAACCGTCATTTCCGCTATCCATGCGGATACGCAGGATCTTGCCGATCTCGAATTATCGCCGGGGGCTATCCTGCTTGTCGCCCAGGCATTGAACGCCGATATGGATGGCGTGCCGGTGCAATATGCCGTCAGCCGATTTTCCGCCGATACGGTCGAATTCACGGTCGAAAATTAGAATACCGGCCTATTCCGTCTGCGAAAGACCGAGCACATCCAGCATAGAATAGAAGCCCGGCTTCTTGTCCAGGGCCCAGACGGCTGCCGTGATCGCGCCGCGTGCGAAGATGGAGCGGTCGCCGGCATAATGGGAGAGCTCAACGCGCTCACCTTCGCCGGCAAAAATGACTGAGTGCTCCCCGATGACAGAGCCGCCGCGCAATGTGGCAAAACCGATGGTGCCGATCTCGCGAGCGCCCGTATGCCCGTCGCGCACCCGCACGGAAGATGCAGCGAGATCGACGTTGCGACCGGCGGCGGCCGCTTCGCCGAGCAGCAGTGCTGTGCCAGAGGGCGCATCCACCTTGTGCTTGTGGTGCATTTCGAGAATTTCAATATCCCAGTTCTGTGCGTCCAGGGCCTGCGCCGCCTGCTGGGTCAAGACACTCAGCAGATTGACGCCGAGGCTCATATTACCCGACTTGACGATGCGGGCATGGCGGGACGCTGCCTTGAATTTTTCGTTGTCATGCGGTGAGCAGCCCGTGGTGCCGATGACGTGCACGATGCGCGCCTGAGCGGCAAGGCCCGCAAAGGTGACGCTCGTTGCCGGCGAGGTGAAATCGATCACCCCTTCCGCATGGAGAAATGCCTGCAGCGGATCGCTGGTAATTTCGACACCGATTGGTCCGAGACCGGCAATCTCTCCGGCATCGCGTCCCACGAAGGCGGAGCCTTCACGCGCGACGGCGGCGTGCAGCTGAACGCCCGGCGTCTGGTGAATGAGGCGGATCAGCGCCTGTCCCATCCGGCCTGCCGCGCCGACCACCACCAGTTTCATGTCGCTGCCGCTCATGCTGTCACTCACTTCTCATGTCAGACGGATCGAAACCCGCCGGTATCGGATGATGGATATTTTCCGCCATGACGTTAAAGAGCGCCTCTGCGCTTCGCAAGCATCAAAGCTGGCCGACCCTTGCAACGATCAGGCTCTCCAGCGCCGCCCGTCCAGCGACAGGCCGAAATCCGAAGGCGTTCTGGCGTAGGTGGCAAGACCTGAAAGCGCCGCCTGTGGATGGGTGACGACGAAGGTGGGAATGGTCCGCATCAGCGCGCTGTGCGGCGCCTTGTCTTCGAAAGCGGCGCGGAATTCCGGGCTCTTCAACGCCGGAACGATCTTCTGCGAAATGCCGCCGGCCAGATAAACGCCGCCCTTGGCCATGAAGATCAACGCAAGGTCACCCGCCACGCGGCCGAGATAGGTGCTGAACAGCGACAGCGTTTCTTTCGCCTGTGCATTCTGGCCGGAAAGGCCGTGCGAGGTGATGTCGGCGGGATCGGAGAAGACAGGCCCGATGCCGTCGGCCTTGCAGATGGCCCGATAAAGGTTGACCAGCCCGCGTCCGCATAGAATCTGTTCGCCGGCGACGCGGCCCTCGATGGTTTCGATATGCGGGAAAACCTCATAGTCGCGCGCGCTTCTCGGGCCGATATCGATATGGCCACCTTCGCCAGGCACCGGGAACCACATATGGCGCGCATAAACCAGACCGGCGACACCAAGTCCCGTGCCCGGTCCAAGAACAACGCGAGAGGCCAGCACGTCTTTTTTGCCGGAGCCGATGGCGTCGCGGTTGTCGTCGTCAAGAGCTGCAATCGCGAGCGCCTGCGCCTCGAAGTCGTTGATGACGATGACATCCTTGAGCCCGAGATTGGCGAGCATGCCCTTCGGCTTGACGACCCAATGGCAGTTGGTGAGCGGTATCTCGTCACCTTCGATCGGGCCAGCGATGGCAAGAATGGTCGAGACGGGCTGAAGCGAGGTCTTGTCCAGAACCGCCTGCTGGATGGCGTCGTCAATGGTTGGATATTCCGCCGTCTTCACAGTTGTGAGATGCACGGGCTCCGCAAAGGAATCGATCAGGATGGAAAAACGGGCATTGGTGCCACCGATGTCGCCAAGAAGGATTGGGAAGGACAGATATTCGGTATCGGACGTCTTCGGCATTGCCTGTTCCATGGTGGGAGGGTCAGTTGGCGACGTGGAAGTCGATGAGATTTTCGGCAGTGGCACGGTTGAGCGCCATGGGGATATCGTAAACCGTTGCCAGCCGGGTCAGCGCCTTCACGTCGACGTCATGCGGCATGGCCGTCAGCGGATCGGTAAAGAAGATCAGCATGTCGACTTCGCCTGTCGCGATCATCGCGCCGATCTGCTGGTCGCCGCCGAGCGGACCGCT
>NZ_JBQYSN010000067.1:0-28926 GCF_052686535.1 Agrobacterium sp. DKPNP3
GGTCACGGAGAGAACCTGTACGGTTTTGGACAGGCGGCGCAGACGCTGGCCGATGGCATCCGCCACTGCTCCGCCGACGCCGGTGTCGATTTCATCGAAGACCAGCGTGGGCGCCGAGCCGCGGTCGGCAAGCGCGACTTTCAGTGCCAGAAGGAAGCGCGACAGTTCGCCGCCCGAGGCAACCTTCATGATCGGGCCGGGGCGCGTGCCCGGATTGGTCTGGACGTGGAATTCCACCGTATCGATGCCGTCAGCCGTCGCCTGTTCGGGATCGGACGTCACCTCGACCGTAAACCGCGCCCGTTCCAGTTTCAGCGCCGGGAGTTCCGCCATCACGGCGCTCGAAAGAGCCTCCGCGGCATGACGGCGCTTCTCAGAAAGCGAGTGGGCGGCCCGGTCGAAATCAGCTTTGACCACACCGAGATTGGCCTCGAGCTTGCCGAGCTTTTCTTCACCGGCATCGAGGTCGGCGAGATCGGCAACCATTTTTTCGGCGAGAGCCGGAAGGTCAGGTACGGCGACGTTGTATTTGCGTCCAGCGGCGCGCAGCGCAAACAGCCGCTCCTCTACCCGCTCCAGCTCACGCGGATCGAACTCGGTGCGGCGCAGGGCCGCCTCCACTTCCATCTGCGCGTTGGAGAGGCTGTCGAGCGCGGCATCCAGCAATTGTACGGTATCTTCCAGAAGGCCGGGCGCCTCATGGCTCTTACGTTCCAGACGCCGCATCATCGAGGCGATGACAGGCACGGGCGAAGCATTGCCATTCAGAAATTCGCTCGCCTCAGCGATATCACCGGCAATACGTTCGGATTTCTGCATCACGGCCCGACGTTCTGCCAGCTCATCCTCTTCGCCATCGCGCGGCGAAAGCGTTTCCAGTTCCTCGACGGAGGACCGCAGGTAATCCGCCTCACGCGCCGCCGCCTCCACCTTGGCACGGTGGGTCTTCAGCGCCCGCTCGGCATCTTTCCAGGTCCGGTAGAGGCCCTGAACGCTCCGCGCCTCATCGCTGAGCCCGGCAAAGGCATCCAGCAAGGTGCGGTGCGCGTCGGTATCGACAAGGGCGCGGTCGTCGTGCTGACCATGGATTTCGACCAGCAACTGACCGAGCTGCCGCATCATCTGCACGCTTACGGCCTGGTCGTTGACATAAGCCTTGGTGCGCCCGTCGGCCGATTGAACGCGACGAAAAATAAGATCGCCGTCGTCATCGAGACCATTTTCGCGCAGCAGAAGCCGGGTCGGATGATCGTTCGGAACTTCGAAAGTGGCCGTCACCTGCCCCTTGTCTTCGCCGTGGCGCACGAGGCCGCCATCACCGCGCCCGCCAAGGGCAAGCGAAAGACTGTCAAGCAGAATGGATTTGCCCGCACCCGTCTCGCCCGTCAACACGGAAAGGCCCGCCTCGAAACCGAGGTCGAGCCTTTCGATGAGAACGATATCGCGAATCGAGAGCTGGACCAGCATGGTCTATGCCCCGTCTCAGGCGCCGATGAGCTTCTTGCCGGCGCGCGAAATCCAGGATCCCTTGTTTTCACGCGGCTCGAGACCCTGACCCTTCAGCAGCTTGTAAGAGTCAGCGTACCATTGGCTATCGGGATAGTTGTTACCGAGTACGGCAGCAGCAGTCTGGGCTTCATCCGCCAGACCCATGGCATAATAGGCTTCGGTGAGACGCGCGAGCGCTTCTTCGATCTGGTTGGTGTTTTGATATTGCTCGACCACGATGCGGAAGCGCGACACGGCAGCAAGATATTCCTTGCGCTCGAGGTAATAACGGCCGACCTGCATTTCGCGGCCGGCAAGCTGGTCGCGAGCGAAACGGATCTTGGCCTGTGCGTCGGGCACGTATTCCGAATCGGGATAATCCGTCACGACCTTGTTCATCGCTTCGATGGTGCGCTGTGCGGCGCGCTGGTCCTGCGTCACGTCCGAAATCTGCTTCGAATAGGCAAGACCGATCATGTACTGAACGTAGGCGGCATCCTTCGAGCGCGGATATTGGCGCAGGAACCGGCTGCCGGACGCGATGGCCACGTCGTTCTTGTTGGTGCGTGTGGCAATGAATGTCTGCATGACAAGCGCCTTCTGTCCCCATTCGGTGAACGGGTACTGCTTGTCGATCGCCTCGAACTTGCGTGAGGCTTCCGTCATATTGCCTTTGTTCATGTTCGCCAGCGCCTGCTTGTACAGAACGTCTGGCGGATCGGTCTCCACGCCGAGCTTGGTGATGTCGATATCCGGATCGGACTGGCAGGCCGTGACGACGACGCTCGCGCCGACCAACATCAACGAAACGGCGATCCCCCGCATCGTACCCTTCATTGCACCAGACCCTACATGCTTCATTCGACAGTTCCCACTTCCCGCGCAAATACATAAGCATCGGCTTTGTATTGGCGTTCTAGCCATAAAAGCATCCGCAGGGCAACGCAATGATGACGCATTAACGCATTTTTATGGCATCGCCCCATGCAATCGCACGAATATCGGGCGATAATATGCAACTTCCTGCCCCGCCTCACGAAAAAGCCGCCCCAAAGGAGCGGCTTTTCCTGTCAATTGATAGCCCGCAGAAAATCTTATGCAGACCAGGGTGCGAATTCGGGCATGTTGACCGCCACAAATTCGCGCGCGCGAACCATCTGATGGCGGGCAGCCGGGGCTTCGACGATCTCGTAAGCCGTACGGTCGCTCAACAGCGCCTTCAGCGCATTGGCGTTGACCTTGTGGCCACCGCGGTACGAACGATAGCAGCCGATGAACTGCGCGCCGGCAAGCGCCAGGTCGCCCACGGCATCCAGCGTCTTGTGGCGGACGAATTCGTCCTTGGCATAACGCAGGCCTTCCATATTGATGACGCTGTTGTCGTCGGAGATGACGACCGAGTTCTCAAGCGAGGAACCCAGCGCATAACCGGCGGCCCACAGACGCTCCACGTCGCGCATGAAGCCGAAGGTACGGGCACGCGACAACTCGTTTTTGAACGTCTCCGCCGTCAGGTCACCCTTCCACGACTGCTTGCCGATGAGCGGCGTATCGAAATCAATGTCGACCTCGAAGCGCGTGCCGTCATAGGGACGGAATTCCGCCCAAGAAGCACCCGAATCGATGCGTACAGGTTTGATGACCCTGATATAGCGACGCTTCACACCAAGGTTCTTGATGCCAACGGATTCAATCGCCTCGATGAAAGGTGCCGAGCTGCCGTCCATGATCGGAACTTCCGGGCCGTCAACCTCGACGATGAGGTTGTCGAGGCCCATGGCGTAGATGGCGGCCATGACATGTTCGATCGTCGCGACAGACTGCGTCAGCGAGCGGCCGAGCACCGTGCAAAGATCGGTGTTACCGACATTGGCGGAAACGGCCTTCAGTTCGGTAACGCTGCCATTGTCATGAAGGCGATTGAAAACAATGCCCGTTCCAGCTTCTGCAGGCTGGAACGTCATCGAGACCGGATTGCCGGAATGCACGCCAATGCCTTTAAGCTGAACAGCATGTGCGATAGTTGCCTGAAATCCGAGCAGTCCGATGGTCATGCGTCTATGCCTTGTTTTACAAACAGCGTCGCTTGGGGTCAGCGCCGTTCAAAGTTCTCGAGCCGGGTTTTAACGACCAGCGAAGTCAGTCTGTTCCTTTACCCATCCTCATACATACGCACATGTACGTGCCACGACAAATCACTGTTCGTTTCGGATTGTTACATGCGCAAGCGGCTGAAAACGCTGATTAATTTAGTGTTAATAACGTGAAATAAACAAAACGCCCGGATCGTGAGATCCGGGCGTTTCAAAGGGCTTATGGAATCGCCTTTAGTTGGACTGGCGACGCAGGAATGCCGGGATTTCCAGCTGGTCATCATCGTGATGGCTGGAGGAAGCAGGCGTTGCGCGGCCGTGATCGTCAAGCTGGCCACGACGCGGGGCGTAGAGGCTTGCTTCCGGCGAAAGCGGGGCGCGGCGCTGCTGCGGCGCCATGCTCGGTGCGTCCATCATGTCGGAAGGAACTTCTTCCTCTTCACGGCGGCCAAGCGAGTTGGTGATGCGCTTCAGAAGACCCATCGGGCCACGCTCTTCCTGGGCAGCAGGAGCGGCATGGGTGCGGTGGTCCAGCTCAGCCTTCACGACCGGGGGGAAGTCCTCGACCTTCGGCATGCGAACCGGCTCAGGCTGGCGGGCAACCGGCGCGGGTTCCTGATAGACGGGAGCCTGCGGCTGCTGCATGCGCGGTGCCGGAGCGGCATGCTGTTCCGGCGCGTGATAGACCGGTGCCGGAGCAACCGGAGCCGGAGCGGCCTGCTGAACCGGCTGGGCCGGACGCAGTGCCGCCGGTGCTTCAGCCGGAGACGATGCAAACAGCTTGCTCTGCGGACGGAAGTCCTGAGCCGGCTGCTGGTGAGCGGCAAAACCGAGTTCACGTTCCATCTCGGCTTCAGCCGAACGGATGGTCTGGGCAATCGGGTCTATGGCCTTCGGTGCCTGCGAAACTGCGGCAGGCTGTACTGCGGCCGGAGCGGGAGCAACGGCCGCGGAAGGACGGATAAGCGGCTTTGCAGCGGCGGCTGCGGCGCGCATTTCGGCAACGTTCTGTTCGCCGACGCCTGCAACGCGGTCGATGCCGGTTGCAACGACGGAGACGCGGATGAGGCCTTCAAGCGCTTCATCGAAGGTTGCGCCGAGGATGATGTTCGCATCCGGATCGACTTCTTCGCGAATGCGGGTCGCGGCTTCGTCGACTTCGAACAGGGTAAGGTCGCGACCGCCGGTAATGGAGATCAGCAGGCCCTGCGCACCCTTCATCGAGGTTTCGTCGAGCAGCGGGTTGGCGATGGCCGCTTCCGCAGCCTGCATCGCGCGGCCCGGACCGGAAGCCTCGCCGGTGCCCATCATTGCGCGGCCCATTTCGCGCATGACCGAACGGACGTCGGCGAAGTCGAGGTTGATGAGACCTTCCTTCACCATCAGGTCGGTAATGCAGGCAACGCCGGAATAGAGGACCTGGTCGGCCATGGCGAAGGCGTCCGCAAAGGTCGTCTTGTCATTGGCAATACGGAAGAGGTTCTGGTTCGGAATGACGATCAGCGTATCGACGGACTTCTGCAGTTCCTCGATGCCCTGTTCGGCAAGACGCATACGGCGACCGCCTTCGAAGTGGAAAGGCTTGGTAACGACGCCGACCGTCAGGATGCCCTTGTTGCGGGCGGCCTGTGCGACGACAGGAGCCGCGCCGGTGCCGGTGCCGCCGCCCATGCCGGCGGTGACGAAGCACATATGGGTGCCGTTCAGGTGATCGATGATCTCGTCGATGCATTCTTCAGCGGCAGCGCGGCCGACTTCCGGCTGGGAACCGGCGCCAAGGCCTTCAGTGACGTTGACGCCGAGCTGAATGACCCGATCTGCCTTGGTCATGGTCAGCGCCTGGGCATCCGTGTTGGCAACGACAAAGTCGACGCCCTGAAGGCCAGCCGTGATCATGTTGTTGACAGCGTTACCACCGCCACCGCCAACACCGAAGACGGTGATGCGTGGCTTCAGCTCTGTGATATCAGGCTTCTGCAGCTGTATCGTCATTTTAACATTCCTTCTTTCTCTGGCCGCATCGCCCCGCTGGCCGATTCTTGAAACTCAACTCTGAAACCTCCGGCTTGCGCCCCGAGGCTACTCAAAAACTCTCTTTCAGCCATTGCCCCACCCGGGCTATCCGGCCGCTACCATTGCCAAACGGCGAGAACATTCCGCCTTGCGCCGCATGAATTTCGATGTCCGCCACCTGCGGATAGATCATCAGTCCGCACGCCGTCGAAAAGGCAGGCCCCTTTGCCGCGACCGGAAGACCGGCAACACCCATCGGGCGGCCGATACGAACGTTGCGGGCAAGAATGCGCCGCGCCGTTTCCGGCAGACCCGTCAGCTGGCTTGCGCCGCCGGTCAGGACGACGCGCTTGCCGACAATCGGGCTGAAGCCGGACTTCTGGATACGATCACGGATCAATTCCAGCGTCTCTTCGATACGCGCCCGCACGATGCGGGTGACCAATGCTCTTGAAACTTGCGATGGTTGATCGCGATCATCTTCGCCAATCGGCGGGATCGAAATCATGTCGCGCTCATCCGCGCCATTCAGCAATGCCGAACCATGCACCACCTTCAGTCTCTCCGCATCTTCGATTCGTGTCGAGAGGCCTCGTGCAAGATCTGTCGTAACGTGATGGCCGCCAAGGCCGATCGCGTCGGTGTGAATGAGCCGGCCTTCGGCGAAAACCGAGATCGTCGTCGTGCCGCCGCCCATGTCGATGGCGGCGCAGCCGAGTTCGACTTCGTCGTCCACCAGTGCGGCTAGACCGCTGGCATAGGGCGTCGCCACCATGCCTTCGACGGACAGATGCGCGCGGTTGACGCAAAGCTCGAGGTTCTTCAGCGCCGTGCGTTCGACGGTCACCACATGCATGTCGACGCCGAGAAGATCGCCATACATCGACAGCGGATCGCGAATGCCGCGCTCACCATCCAGAGAGTAGCCCGTCGGCAGCGAATGCAGGATGGCCCGGTCCTGGCGCATGGACTGCTGGCTTGCCGCCACCAGAACCTTGCGCAGATCGCTCGCTTCCACTTCCTGCCCGCCGAGATCGATGCTCGCCGTATAGATATCGCTGGCAAGCCTTCCAGCCGAAACATTGACGATCAGGCTGTCGACGGTAAGCCCCGCCATGCGCTCGGCCGCATCGACCGCAAGACGAATGACACCTTCCAGCGCATCAAGGTCGGCGATCACGCCTGACTTCACGCCGCGCGACCGCTGATGACCGATGCCGATGATTTCCACCTTGTGGGTGCGGCCGGGCAGAATTTCGCTTTCCTGACGCGGCGTCAGCCGGCCGATCATGCAAACGACCTTGGTCGAGCCGATGTCCAGCACCGAAACGATGTGGCTGCGCTTGGAAGACAGCGGCTTCAGCCGGGGCAGGCCGAAATGGGAAGAACCGAAAAAGCTCATGTGTTCTTCTCCGCTTTCTTGAGAGCCTTGGTGCGCGCATCGACAGCAGCCTGACGGCGCTCGGCAGCGCCTTCGGTCAATTGAATGGTCGTGCGATCCGAAAGGCGCAGGTCCACCGCAGCGACATCACGCGACAGCACCTTTTCTTCCAGATCGAGCCGCGCCAGCAGTTGCAGCGCCTTCGGCAGATTTTCTTCCGGCAGCTTCACGACGATGCCGTTGTCGAGATGCAGGTCCCAGCGGCGGCCAGCGATGCGCACATAGGCGCGAACACGGTTGCGGATTTCCGGCCAGTCCGCCAGTTGATCGACGAAACCGGCTGCACCTGTTTCCGCATCGCGGCCGACGAACAGCGGCAGGGACGCGAACTTGTTGTCACGCAGCGGCGCAATCACGCTGCCGCTTTTTTCGATGAGTGACAGTTCCGAACCGTGCTGCCAGATGCCGAAAGCCTGACGCTCTTTCAGGCGGACCTCGATTGTCTTCGGGTAAACCTTGCGGATATCGACGTCTTCGACCCAGGGAAGCTGTACGAGCTTGCGGCGCGCGGCATCGATATCGAGCGCAATCAGCGAGGTGCTGCCATCAAGGCCGAGAAGCTGGAAAACGTCGATTTCTGACGTCTGGAGGTTGCCGGAGACCTTGACGTCTTCAACCGCAAAACCGGCGGCAGACGTGGTCGCCTGTGTCACGATGTTGGTGTGGCCGCCAAGCGACATGCCGTAAAGGCCAGTCGCCGCATAAAAGGCGACGGCCGCAATCGTGCCGGTATGGGCGGGAATGTGGATGCGTCCGGTCGCAAGACTGACGCCGAAGCGCACGACGCGACGCAGCGGACGCGGCAATACCATGCGGTCGTCGGCGCTGGGCGCCGCCGCGAATTGCTCGCGCTTTTTTGCCGTCGACTTTTTGCCGATCATCGCAAACACGAAGCGTCCTCCACCATCCAGCTGACAAGGTTACCAAAGGAGCGGCCAGCATGGGCCGCCATTTCCGGCACCAGGGAGGTCGGCGTCATGCCCGGCTGGGTGTTCACTTCAAGCCAGATAACTTCGCCATCTTCTGAGAAACGGTCGTCGTAACGAAAGTCTGAACGGCTTACGCCACGGCATCCGATCGCCCGATGCGCCATAACCGCCAATGATTGAATCTTTTGGTAAATTTTCGGTGAAATTTCCGCTGGAATGACATGTTTCGAGCCACCGGCGGCGTATTTTGCATCGTAATCGTAAAAATTATGACCAAGCGGCACCACCTCGGTGACACCCAGCGCCTCGCCATCGAGCACGCCGCAGGTCAATTCGCGGCCATGGATATACCGCTCGACCATGACATGGTCGCCGTATTTCCATTCAGAGGAGGTGAGAATTTGCGGCGGATGCGACTGATCTTCCTTGACGATCACGACGCCGAAGCTCGAGCCTTCACGCACCGGCTTCACCACATAAGGTGGCGCAAGGGGATGTTCCATGGTGAAATCGAAACGGTTCATGACGCGTTCGGCAGCGACAGGAACGCCGGCGGCGGCAGCCACCTTCTTGGCCTGCGCCTTGTCCATGGCAAGGGCGGAAGCCAAGACGCCGGAATGGGTATAGGGAATGGCGAGATATTCGAGGATACCCTGAATGGTGCCGTCTTCGCCGAAGGGCCCATGCAGCGCATTAAAAGCGACATCCGGGCGCAGCTCGTCGAGCACGGCAGCGATATCGCGCCCCACATCGACACGGGTGACGTTGTAGCCCTCGTCTTCCAGAGCCTGCGCGCAAGCATTGCCCGACGACAGGCTGACTGGCCGCTCCGACGAAAATCCACCCATAAGAACAGCTACGTGTTTGCCGCCCATCGAACCCTCTGACACCAACTCTCCGTTACGAACCATGCTGCGAACCGACCGTTTTGGAACGACGGTGATTCTGGCACATGATCCTTGAGATCAGTTAAACGCCATTAAGGTTAATGAATCGTTTACTTTCGTTAACCGCCGCGCCCAACGTGCCAAGTTCCATTAAAGAATCAGCACCGATCCGGATTCCCTCCTTGGAATCAGAGAGTTGCGAGGATTGCAACATGCGGGTTTTCAATGATCGGAAATAAATCGTGGCCATGCCCCCTGTCCATGCGAGACGATGGCAAGGCCGAAACGTTAACAGGAAGCATTATTCCCCAGACAAAATTATCTGACGTTTCAGCGCGTTAAATCCACGGCCTGAATCAGTCTCTCAATCGCTGAACGATCACCGTCGGGCAGCAGCATGCCCACCGCCTCATCAATCACATTATTTGCAATATTTCTTTTTTTGCATTCCATGGGAACGAAAATTGCGTTAACCCACTCAGCGCCTTGTTAGGCATGACATTGCAATCCTCCACAATGGAACCAATACCATGACTGAAGCGATATCTCCGGTATCGCCGACAGCTGACAATTCGAACGTTGTAAAGACAAATTCGCCTGCACGAGTTCTCACTGCCAGCCTGGTCGGCACGACCATCGAGTTTTTCGATTTTTACGTTTACGCCACGGCCGCAGTGCTCGTGTTCCCGGCCCTGTTCTTCCCGAACAATGACCCGATGACGGCGCTTCTGGCGTCTTTCGCGACATTCTCCATCGCCTTTTTTGCTCGCCCCTTGGGCGCCGTGGTCTTCGGTCACTATGGCGACCGCGTCGGCCGCAAGACAACGCTTGTCGCAGCATTGCTGACCATGGGCGTGTCGACGGTCGTGATCGGTTTGTTGCCCTCCTATGAGACGGCGGGCGTCCTTGCGCCGCTGTTGCTGGCGCTTTGCCGCTTCGGCCAGGGCTTCGGTCTGGGTGGCGAATGGGGCGGTGCCGTCCTGCTCGCCACCGAAAATGCCCCTCCCGGCAAGCGCAGCTGGTATGGCATGTTCCCTCAGCTCGGCGCACCGGTCGGCCTGTTCCTCTCGTCAGGCGTCTTCTGGATCCTGCTGCACTTCATGTCGCAGGAAGCACTGCTCAGCTGGGGCTGGCGCATTCCCTTTGTCGCCTCGATCATCCTGATCGCCGTCGGCATGTGGGTTCGCCTGTCGATCACCGAAACGCCCGATTTCCAGAAGGCGATCGAAAAGGAAGAACGTGTGGCCGTGCCGGTCGCGGAACTGTTCCGCAACCACAAGCGCAGCCTTGTGCTCGGTACCTTCGTAGCGCTGGCCACTTTCGTGCTTTTCTACATCGGCACCGCCTATCTGCTCTCCTACAACGTCAAGGTCCTGAAAATTCCGTTCCTCGACGCGCTGGAAGTGCAGATCCTCGGCTCCGTCGTTTTCGGTATCTTCATCCCGATCGCCGGCAAGCTTGCCGAGAAATTCGGCCGTCGCGAAATCCTGATCATCACCACCGTTCTGATCGGCCTGTTCTCCTTCCTGTTGCCCAGCCTGATGACCGGTGGCGAAGGCTCGATCTTCGTCTTCGCTGCTCTGGCGATGATGTTGATGGGCATGACATACGGCCTGATCGGCACGGCGCTTGCAGCCCCCTTCCCGACCCGCGTGCGCTACACCGGCTCGTCCATCACCTTCAACATGGCCGGCATCTTCGGCGCATCGCTGGCGCCTTACATCGCCACATGGCTGCAGGTGAACTACGGCATGGGCTATGTCGGCTATTACCTCTGCGTATCCGCCCTCATTACGCTCGCCTGCATTCTTCTGTCGCGCAAGGACGAAGTCTGATCTGAGACGCTCAACGACAAAAGCCCGCTAAACCTTCGTTTCGCGGGCTTTTGTCTGTCAAATTCTGCTTAAGCCACCGACTGCCGGCGCTCCACGTGCCCCGTCATGCAGACGCGATTGCGGCCGCCCTCTTTCGCCCGATAAAGGGCCAGATCGGCATTGTGCATGACCTTGTCGAAAATTTCGGCGTCGCCGCGAAAAGCGACACCAATCGAAATCGTTACCGTGATCCGCAAACCCTGGTAGTCCACCGGCGTCGCCGCGACGGCTGCGCGCACCCTCTCGCACATCTGCAGGAAGGCCAGCCGGTTGGTCTCCTGGACGACCACAAATTCCTCGCCGCCCAAGCGCGCGACATGCGCTGGAGGATCGAAATACTCCCTTATCCGGCTGGCGACGCTCGATATGACGAGATCGCCGACGAGATGGCTGTACCTGTCATTCACCGATTTGAAATGATCGATATCGAAAAATGCGACGCAGTAGTCGGTGCCGAGTTTATCACATGCCGCATAAAGGCCGAGCCGGTTGCTGAGACCAGTCAGGGCGTCCGTATGGCTCAGATGCAGAAAACGCTCGTGAGATTGCACGAGAATTTGTACTTCCCTCGCATTCAGCCAGCAGACCAGCAATGTCACGGTGAACGCCACAGCGCCGCCGAGCGTCACAGCCAACATGATCCCATTGAAGAGATCGGTCACGAGCCCGAACTGGGCGAGAAGCGTCAGGCCGCCAGTGCACATCAGAATGACAATGAGCGTCACGAGACAAGCAATACGAATGGAGAATTCCAGAGGCTTGAGCCGCCGCCGACCCTCGAGCGTCGCGACCGAAAAACTCATCATCTCGATCGGTTTTTTCCAAAGACCCAACATCATGCTCAAAGGCACCCAGATCAAATATTTCTGTTAGTATTTCCTAATGAAAAAACAATATAAAATTCAAAAACGAAACCTTGCCCTAGCCGATCGAGCATTCACCCCAAAAGATAGAGTAAAAAACATTGATCGACCGTTACGAAACACGTAACAGTCGATCAAAAGCAGAATTTTCTTGTCATAGGCAGCATTCGCCGGGGTTTATGCCCCGAGGAACGGCTCCACTTCACGACCCGGCATGAAGAGGCCAAGGCGCTTGATTTCCCATTCCAGCCGGATGCCCGATTTCTCGAAAACACGCCTGCGGATGGTCTCACCGAGATATTCCAGATCGTAACCGGTCGCATGGCCGGTATTGATCATGAAATTGCAATGTAGCGACGACATCTGCGCGCCGCCGATGACCAGACCACGGCCACCCGCTTCGTCGATCAGTTCCCAGGCGGAATGACCGTCTGGATTCTTGAAGGTCGAACCACCGGTCTGTTCGCGAATCGGCTGCACGGTCTCGCGGTGATGCCGCACGGCGTCCATATCCGCACGGATCTTCGCCTTGTCTTCCGGATAACCCTCAAACAGCGCGCCGGTAAAGATCAGGCCCTTGTCGGCGCCGGAATGGCGGTAGCTATAGCCCATATCCGCGTTGGAAAGCACATGCTGATTGCCCTGACGGTCAACCGCATAGACTTCCACAACACGTTCACGCGTCTCGCCGCCGTTTGCGCCCGCATTCATGCGCAGCGCGCCGCCGATGGAGCCGGGAATGCCGTAATAGAAGTGGAAGCCGCCGATGCCATTATCCATGGCCATGGCCGCAATATGCTTGTCCGGGCAGATCGCGCCGGCCTTGATGCGGTTTTCGCCCGCAAGCTCCACCTGGCCGAAACCCTTGGCGGACAGGCGCACGACCACACCCGGAATGCCGCCGTCACGTACAAGCAGGTTCGAGCCGACGCCGACCACGGTCAAAGGCACGTCTTCCGGCAGAATTTTCAGGAAGGCAATCAGATCATCCGTATCGTGCGGCTGGAACATCACCTCCGCAAGACCGCCGGCTCTGAACCACGTCACGCGGTCCATGGGCGCATCCGGTGTCAGACGTCCCCGCAATTCATTTACCCCGTCGCCGAGCCTCCCCAGCAATTTAACCCCATCGACCTGTCTCATTCAGACTTTCCTGATATGCTCTTCAATTCCGACGGCAGCGCCGCTGCCCATTGCGTGATATTTCCAGCCCCCAAGAGAACCACGAAATCACCCGGATTCGCAATGGCTGCGACCTCAGACGCCAAGTCTTCCCGTTTTTCGAGGAAACGGGCATCACGGTGGCCGGCGGCCTTGATGGCTGAAACCAGCGCTTCGGAGCTTGCGCCTTCGATAGGATCTTCGCCCGCAGCATAGACCGGGGCAAGGAGAATCGTATCGGCATCGTTGAAACAATGCGCGAAATCATCAAACAGGCTCGAAAGGCGGCTGTAGCGGTGCGGCTGGTGCACGGCGATGATGCGGCCCTTGCAGGCTTCCCTCGCTGCCTTCAGCACGGCCTTGATCTCCACCGGGTGGTGTCCGTAATCGTCAAAAACCTGCACCCCATTGGCTTCGCCGGTGAGCGTGAAACGGCGCTTGACGCCGCCGAAGGATGCAAGTCCCTTCTTGATGTCGGCTTCCGAGATGCCGAGACGATTGGCAACGGCGATGGCAGCGGTTGCATTCGACACGTTGTGGCGGCCAGGCATCGGCAGGACGAGATCCTTGAAGGAGAACACCTTGCCGGTGCGGCGGCGGCGGATTTCCACGTCGAAGACTGAGCGCGTGCCATCGATGCGGACATTCGAAAACCGCACATCGGCCTGCGGGTTCTCGCCGTAGGTGATGACCTTGCGGTCTTCGATCCGGCCGACCAGCGCCTGAACCTCGGGATGATCGAGGCACATGACGCCGAAACCGTAGAACGGTACGTTCTCGACAAACTGCCGGAACGCGGCGCGCACGGCATCGAAATTGCCGTAATGGTCAAGATGTTCGGGATCGATATTGGTGATGACGGCGACATCGGCCGGCAGCTTCAGGAAGGTGCCGTCGGATTCATCCGCCTCCACCACCATCCACTCGCCCTCACCCATGCGGGCATTGGTGCCGTAGGCATTGATGATGCCGCCATTGATGACGGTCGGGTCGAGATTGCCGGCTTCCAGCAGCGTCGCGACCATGGAGGTCGTCGTGGTCTTGCCGTGGGTGCCGCCAATGGCGATGGCGTTACGGAAGCGCATCAACTCGGCCAGCATTTCCGCACGGCGAACGATCGGCAGGTGCTTTTCCCGCGCCGCGACGAGTTCCGGATTGCTCTTCTTGATCGCAGTGGAAACGACCACGACTTCTGCATCACCAATATTATCAGCGGTGTGGCCGACAAATACTTCGATGCCCTTCTCACGCAGACGCTGCACATTGGCGCTTTCCGCTTGATCCGAGCCCTGCACCCGGTGGCCGAGATTGTGAAGCACTTCGGCAATGCCGCTCATGCCGATCCCGCCTATGCCGATGAAATGCACAAGGCCTATGGCTTTCGGCATCTTCATGCCCCAACTCCTTCATTCTTATTCTTGAATTCCTGTACGGATTGCCCAGAGGCGATTGCTTCCACCAGATCGGCCAGCACATCCGCCGCATGCGGCTTGCCGGTTGCCTTGGCCGCTGCTGCGGTTGCGGAAAGACGATCCGGCTCCGCAAGCGCCGAGGATATCAGGCCGGAGAGCTTTTGCGGCGACAGGTCTGCCTGCTTGATGACACTTGCCCCGCCCGCGGCCGACAGCGCTGCCGCATTCGCCGCCTGATCATGATCCAGCGCATGCGGATAAGGCACGAGGATCGACGGGCGGCCGATCACCGAAAGCTCCGATACCGTCGAAGCGCCCGAGCGGCTGATCACCAGATCGGCCTCACCGATGCGCGAGGCCATGTCGCCGAAGAAGGGCGAAACGTCAGCCTTTACGCCCAGTTTCTGATAGGAGGCGATCACGCTGTCCTTGTCTTCCGGCCGCGCCTGCTGGGTGACGACGATGCGCTTGCGCTGCTCGTCTTTCAGAAGGCAGATCGCAGCGGGGACAGCGCTCGAGAAAAATTGCGCACCCTGACTGCCGCCAAACACGACGAGCTGGAAAGGCTCACCCGTCTGCGAGGCGGTGTATGGTATTTCTGAGGCCGCCAGCACCGCTGGGCGCACCGGATTGCCTGTCGCGACAGTTTTCTCGGAATATTGACCATTCGCGGGTGGCAGGAAGCCGCCGGCAATTGCCTTTACCCGTCCGGCAAGCGCCTTGTTGGCCCGGCCCATCACGGCATTCTGTTCGTGAATGATGGAGGGAACGCCAAGCCCGGTGGAGGCCAGCAACGGAGGCACGGTGGGATAGCCGCCGAAACCGACAACAGCGACCGGCTTCAGTTTCGCCACCAGCCGACGCGCCGCGCGCAGGCCAACCCAGAGCTTCCAAAGCGAACGCGCCACGGAAACCGGGTTTTTGGAGCCGATGGTCGCAGACGGCACAACATGAATATCATCCGCCGGGAACTTGCCCGCATAACGCTCGGCGCGGCTGTCGGTGACGAGATGCACCTGGTAACCGCGCGCCTTCAGCGTATGCGCCAGCGCCTCTGCCGGAAACACGTGGCCGCCGGTTCCACCGGCGGCAAGAAGAACGATACCCTTGCTCATGATCGTTTACTCCGCGGGAACGCCGGAACCGACGCGGAAGAAACTCCGCTCCTGCGCCCGCTTTTCGGGTCTGTGGCGTGTCAACGCCAGAAGGAAGCCGGCGGTCACGCATATCGCCATCATCGACGAGCCGCCATAGGAAATCAGCGGCAAGGTCATGCCCTTGGCAGGCATCAGTTCGAGATTGACGCCGATATTGATCATCGACTGCATGCCGATTTGAAGCACCAGACCGGCCACGGCAAAGCGGCAGAAATCGTCCTTCTCCTTGAAGGCGTGCGACAGGCCGCGCAGCACGATGAAGGCGAAGATCGCGACGAGGAACATGCAGAAAACGATGCCGAATTCTTCCGCGGCCACCGAGAAGATGAAGTCGGTATGGCTGTCGGGAATGATGCGCTTGACGATGCCCTCACCGGGTCCGCGGCCGAACCAGTCACCGCGAATGATCGCTTCACGCGCCGTATCAACCTGGAACGTATCGCCTTCACCCGTCCAGAACCGGTCGATACGGCCCGCGACGTGCGGCAACATCAGGTAGGCGGTGATGATACCGCCGACGCCGAGACCGCCGAGCATGATGATCCAGAACCAAGGCACACCCGCCATGAAGAACATGCCGCCCCACACCACCGATGTCAGGATGGTCTGACCGAAGTCGGGCTGGGCGATCAGAAGTGCGGCGACGATGCCGAAGGTGATGATGGCGAATAGATTGCCCGGAATTTCAGGATGGCGCGCCCGTTCGGCGAAGAGCCAGGCGCAGACGATCACAAAGGCCGGCTTCATGAATTCCGAAGGCTGGATCGAGAAACTGCCGATGGAAATCCACCGCCGCGCGCCCTTCACCTCGATACCGAAGAACAGCGCGAAGATCATCATCAGCAGGGAAACGATCAGCATGATGACGGCCACACGCCGCACCTGGCGGGGCGACAGGAAGGACAGGCCGATCATGATCGCCAGCGACGGCACCATGAACATGGCCTGACGTTCCACGAAGAAGAAGCTGTTGAGGCCGATACGCTCGGCGACGGCGGGTGATGCCGCGAAGGACAGCATCAGGCCAATGCCCATCAGTGCGATGAACGCCGCCAGAAAGAAACGGTCGATGGTCCAGAACCATTCCGCGACCGGACCGCGATCAACTCGGCTTACCATGGCCTTCAGTCCCCTTTTCCAGAGTGAACGAGCATCGTCATGCCATCGAGCGCCGCAACCTCTGCGACGAACGAATCACCTCTGACTTCAAAGTTCTTATATTGATCGAAGCTTGCGCAAGCCGGGGACAGCATCACGATATTGCCAGCCGTCGCGTCCTTTTCAGCATCTGCCGCCGCGTGCTGCACGGCTTTATCAAGCGTACCGGATATTTCGTAAGGCACCGCCTCGCCGAGTGTCGCGGCAAATTCCGCAGCCGCCTCGCCGATCAGATAAGCTTTTGCGATGCGCGGAAAGAGCGGCGAAAGGCTGGTGATGCCACCGGCCTTCGGCAGACCGCCGGCGATCCAGTAGATGCGGTCGAAACTCGAAAGTGCGGGTGCAGCAGCATCGGCATTGGTCGCTTTGCTGTCATTGACGAAGGTTACATTGCCGCGTCGACCCACCGGCTGCATCCGGTGCTTGAGGCCCGGGAAGGACTTGAGACCGGCACGAACCTCATCTTCCGAGACGCCGACTGCAAGGCAGGCCGCAATTGCAGCCGCGGCATTCTGTGCATTGTGGCTGCCGCGAAGCGTCTGGATACCCTCGAGATCGGTGAGCAGCGAAGACGTCCCGCCATGCGCCCGGAAAATACGGCTGCCTTCCGCATAAAGTCCATCGGAAACGACATTACGCTTGGAAATGCGTTCGACCTTCACACCTGCGCGCTCGATGCGATCGGCAATCAGCGTCGAATGACTGTCATCCACGCCGACAATCGCCGTGCCGCTGCCAGCCACCAGCCGTTCCTTGACGTCGGCATAATGCTGCATCGTGCCGTGGCGGTCGAGATGGTCAGGCGTCAGATTGAGCAGGATACCGGCGGTCGGATTGATCGTCGGAGCGAGATCGATCTGATAGGAAGAGCATTCCACCACGTAGAAGCGTCCCGCCTTCGGCGGATCGAGGCTCAGCACGGCCGTACCTATATTGCCGCCGAGCTGCGTGCCGCGACCAGCCGATTTCAGGATATGCGCGATCAATGCCGTCGTCGTCGACTTGCCGTTTGTGCCGGTAATGGCGATGAAGGGGCAATCCGGCGCATGCGCGCGACGTTCACGGACGAATAGCTCGATATCACCGATGATCTCAACGCCAGCGGCTTTCGCCAGATCGACTGACCAGTGCGGCTTCGGGTGAGTGAGCGGCACGCCAGGCGCCAGCACCAAGGATGCGAATGAAGGCCAGTCGATGGTGCGTAGGTCCGCCGTCGTGATGCCCTCGGCCTGCGCTTTGGCGACGCTGTCGGGATTGTCGTCGAAAGCCACGACATCCGCCCCGCCAGCCGCCAGTGCACGGGCGGTTACAAGACCCGAACCACCGAGCCCGAACAGAGCGACCTTCTTGCCTTTAAACGACGTGACCGGGATCATCGCTTACCTCAGCTTCAGGGTAGCGAGGCCAAGCAGCGCGAGGCCAACGGAGATGATCCAGAAACGGATGACCACCTGGCTTTCCGTCCAGCCCTTTTTCTCGAAATGGTGATGGATCGGCGCCATCAGGAAGACGCGCCTGCCGGTGCGCTTGAACCAGAACACCTGAATGATGACCGACAGGGTTTCCATGACAAAGAGACCGCCGACGATGACCATGACGATCTCGTGCTTGGTGGCGACGGCGATGGAGCCGATCAGGCCGCCAAGCGCGAGCGACCCCGTATCACCCATGAAGATGGCGGCGGGCGGCGCATTGAACCACAAAAAGCCGAGACCCGCACCGATGACGGCGCCGACGATGACGGCGAGCTCACCCGTGCCGGGCACGAAATTGATCTGCAGGTAATTGGCGAAAACCGCATTACCAGCAAGATAGGAAATCACGCCGAACGTCGCGGCGGCAATCATCACGGGGACGATGGCCAGACCATCGAGACCATCCGTCAGGTTCACGGCATTGCCCGCGCCGACGATGACGAACGCACCGAAGAGCACGAAGAAATAACCGAGATTGATCACGAATTCCTTGAAGAAGGGAAAGGCGATGGAGCTGCCGAGCGTGCCGCCATGCGGAGCGGAGGCGAGTGCCACCTTCATCATAAAGAACACGGCAATCGCCGCGATCAGGAATTCGATGCCGAGACGCGCCTTGCCGGAGAAACCCTTGTCGCTCTGTTTCGTGACCTTGAGATAATCGTCGTAGAAGCCGATGGCGCCGAAACCGAGCGTCACCATCAGAACGGCGACGACATAGACATTCGACAGGTCGCCCCACAGAAGCGAGCCGCCGAGGATACCGGCAAGGATCATCAAGCCGCCCATGGTCGGGGTGCCGGCTTTCTTGAAATGCGTCTGCGGCCCATCGGCGCGGATCGGCTGGCCTTTTCCCTGGCGAACGCGCAGCGAGTTGATGATGGCCGGTCCAAACAGGAAGACGATCAGGGCCGAGGTAAACATCGCCGCACCGGCCCGGAAGGTGATGTACCGGAACAGGTTGAAGATTTGAATTTTATCCGACAGTTCGACGAGCCAGATCAGCATAATTGCCCTTTCAAAAGGCTATTTCAGACTTGGCGTTCCGTCTCGGGGAATGCCGGATACTTGTCAAGCAGGGCGGCGACAATCTTGCCGAAACCAAGCCCGAGTGACGATTTTACCATCAGCGCGTCTCCCGGTTGCACCCATTGCAGGGCGAAATCGATAAGTTCCGCCGTCGTCGGGAACCAGATGACGGTGACGCTGTCCGGCAGCGCGTCGCGCAAGGCGGCCATCGCCTCGCCTGCCAGCCACACATGTTCGATACCCGCCGCGAGCAATGGTCCGGCCAATTCTTCATGCAGTTGCGCCGAAAATTCGCCCATCTCCAGCATGTCGCCGAGGACGGCAACGCGACGGCCGTGACCTTGCGTCGGCGTTTCCGCCAGCACGGCGATCGACGCCCGCATGGAGGCAGGATTGGCGTTATAGCTTTCATCGATCAGCAGGAAGGAGCCACCGTCGATCTGAAGATGGTGACGCTGGCCACGCCCCTTTACCGCCTCAAGCGATCCAAGCACCTCGAAGGCGCGATCAAGATTGGCGCCCGTGATCGCCACGGCGCCAAGCACCGCCATCGCATTGTCTGCAATGTGCCGGCCCGGAATGTTGAGATGCAGTTCGCTGGTCTCGCCATTGAGGATCGCCCATATCGTCGAACCGGTCGCTGTGCTCTCGAAATCGGCCAAGCGGAAATCGGCCTTGGCGTGCTGACCGAAGGTAAGAATATGTTCGATACCCTGCTCCTGCGCCGCCTCCTCAAGCTGCTTGAACTGCGCGTTGTCACGGTTGAGGATGACGGAACCGCCCTCCTCCACGCCCTCGAAAATCTCCGCCTTGGCGGCGGCAATCTCTTCGATGTTCTTGAAATTGCCGAGATGGGCAGGTGCGATGGTCGTGATGATCGCCACATGCGGACGGACCATCTTCACCAGCGGCCGGATTTCGCCGGAATGGTTCATGCCGATTTCGAAGACGCCGAATTCGGTATCGGCAGGCATGCGCGCGAGCGTCAGCGGCACGCCCCAATGGTTATTGAAGGACGCCACTGCCGCATGCACCCGGCCCGAAGGGGCGAGCGCCTGCCGCAGCATTTCCTTGGTCGTGGTCTTGCCGACCGAACCGGTCACCGCGATGATGCGCGCCGAGGTTCTCTCACGCGCTGCGATGGCCAGCTTGCCTAGGGCTGCGAGCACATCTTCCACCACGATCATCGGCACCGTCAGACGGCCGAGCGCAGGCAGCTTGGCTTCAGCCACGACCAGAAGACCAGCGCCATTGGCAACGGCAAAGCTGGTATAGTCATGGCCGTCCACCCGATCACCCTTGATCGCGAAAAAGGCCTCGCCCTGCTTGACCGACCGGCTGTCGATGGAAATGCCGGTGATTCCCGTCGGCAAATTGCCCACCGGGCGTCCTGCCGTGATGGCGATCATGTCGGCGACTGTCCATAACGAGCTCAAATTTTCGATCCTTCCAGCCCTGCCAGTGCAGCGCGCACCTGCTCATGATCGGAAAATGGCAGCGTCACGGAACCAACGATCTGCCCCTCTTCATGTCCTTTGCCTGCGACGATCAACGTGTCGCCGTGCGAGAGCATCGATACCGCATGACGGATGGCCTCGGCCCTGTCACCGATTTCGAGTGCGCCCGGTGCGGCGGCCATGACTTCCGAGCGGATGGTTGCCGCGTCCTCGGAGCGCGGGTTGTCGTCCGTGACGATGACGATGTCGGAAAGACGCGTGGCGACCTCGCCCATGATCGGGCGCTTGCCCTTGTCGCGATCGCCGCCACAGCCAAAGACGGTGATGATGCGGCCGGAGGTGAAGGGCCGCACCGAAGTCAGCACATTCTCCAGCGCATCCGGCTTGTGGGCATAGTCCACATAGGCGAGCGCGCCGTTTTTCGTCTGGCCCACAAGTTCGAGGCGGCCTGCGGCGCCGACCAGCTTTTCGAGCGCCTTGAGCGCCGTTGCGGCGGGAACACCCGTCGACATGGCAAGACCGGCGGCGACAAGCGCATTGGCCACCTGGAAATCACCCGCCAGCGGGATATCGACTTCGTAAATGACACCGTCATGATGCACTTCGATCATCTGCTTGTGGCGGAAATGCTCGACGCGCTTCAAAGCGAGATATTGGCCGTTCCGTCCGACAGTGCGGACATCGAGACCGGCTTCGCGCGCTGCCCGGATCGCCTTGTCCGACCAGGGATCATCGGCGAAGATCACCGCGGGAGCGCCTTTTTGCATCAGTGTATCGAAAAGCCGCATCTTCGCGGCCATGTAATCCTCGACGGTCGGATGGTAATCCATGTGGTCGCGGCCGAGATTGGTGAAGCCTGCGGCGGAAAGGTGCACGCCATCGAGGCGGCGCTGATCGAGACCGTGGCTGGAAGCTTCCATCGCGGCATGGGTGACGCCTTCGCTTGCAAGCTCGGCCAGAAGCGCATGCAACGTGACCGGGTCGGGCGTCGTCAGGGCGCCGTAGTCCTCGCGGCCGGGAGCGATGACGCCGGTCGTTCCGATCTGCGCCGCAGCATGGCCTGCGAAAGCCCATATCTGCCGCACGAAGGAGGCGACTGATGTCTTTCCAGCGGTGCCGGTGACGGCGACCATGGTTTCCGGTTGTTTCCCATAAAAGCGGGAGGCGGCAAGGGAGAGATAAAGGCGTGGGTCGGTGACGACCAGAACCGGCACGTCGGCGTCTACTGCGTGCCCGGAAACAACGGCGACCGCACCCTTGGCAACCGCGTCCTTCACATAGGTCGCACCATCGGCCTTGGTGCCAGAAACCGCCACGAACAGGCTGCCCGGCGCAGCCTTGCGGCTGTCTGCGGTGATCCCCCCGATTTCGATCGCCCCTGTTTCAGACAGGAGCAATTCTTTCAATTCCGGAAACGCGTTTCCGGATATATCTCGCAAATTCATCGACTGTGTCCGTCTTGTCCCCCCGGCGCGAATCGCCGGAACATCATAAGCTAACAATCAATAAGACACGAGCAAGGCCGAGCCATCCTTGCCGAACTTCGGCTTCACACCCAGCACCGCCGCCGTGCGGCTGATGATATCGTGCACCATGGGCGCTGCGGACGTGCCGGCAAGTGCCGCGCCGTTGCCCTTGTCCGTCTTCGGCTCATCGATGAAGGACAGCACCACATATTGCGGATCATCCATCGGGAAAGCCGACAGGAAGGCGTTGAAGTTCTTGTCGTGAACATAGCGACCGTTCACGACCTTGTCGGCCGTGCCGGTCTTGCCGCCGACGTTGAAGCCATCGACGCGCGCATTTCGGCCGGAACCGTTGACGCCGTTCCACTCGAAGAGGAAGCGCATATCCTTGCTGGCGCCGGGCTTCAGGACCTGCTTTGCCACCTGATCCGCCTGTTCGCGGGTGCGCGGCAGGAAGGTCGGTTCGATGAGTTTGCCGCCATTGACGAGGGCCGCACCGGCAACCGCCGTCTGCAGCGGCGTGGTGGAAACGCCGTGACCGAAGGAAATGGTGATGGAGTTGATCTTCTTCCACTCGCGCGGCTGCGAGGGCAGCGCCACTTCAGGCAGTTCGGTCTGCATGCGCGTGAGAAGACCAAGCCTTGTGAGGAATTCCTTGTGGCCTTCGGTGCCAACGGTGTCAGCAATCTTCGCCGTACCGATGTTTGACGAATACTGGAAGATTTCCGGCACCGAGAGCATGCGGCCCTTGCCGTGGAAGTCCTTGATGGTGAAGCCGCCGATGCGGATCGGGTAACGCGCGTCGAACATATCGCCGAGACGGACGCGGCCCGAATCAAGACCCATGGCAATGGTGAAGGATTTGAAGGTGGAGCCCATTTCGAACGTGCCGTTCGACATGCGGTTGAGCCAGCCTTCCTTCGCGCCTTCGGCCGGGTTGTTCGGATCGTAATCCGGCACCGAGGCCATAGCGAGAACTTCGCCGGTATGCACATCCAGCACCACGGCACCGGCGCCGATCGCCTGGAACTTGGTGATGGCCGAAGTCACGACTTCACGCACAATGGACTGCACGCGCAGGTCGATGGAGAGCTTTACAGGTTCCAGCGGCTGATCGCTCGTCATGCCGAGCGCCGTCAGATCGGCAAGGCCTTGGCTGTCGACGTAACGCTCCATGCCGGCAACGCCGCGGTTGTCGATATTGACGTGACCGACAACATGCGCCGCGGTCGGCCCGCCGGGATAAAAGCGGCGCTTTTCCGGGCGGAAGCCGATGCCGGGAATACCAAGCGCGAGAATCTGGCTCTGCTGCTTCGGTGTCAACTGGCGGCGCAGCCATTGGAAACGCGAATTGGAGGAGAGCTTCTGGTAGGTCGTGCGCTGGTCGAGGTCCGGCAAGACCGTGCGCAGCTTTTCGATGGCCTCGTCAATATCAACGATACGATGCGGCTCGGCAAAAAGCGAGACGGTGCGGATATCGGTGGCCAGCACCTCGCCGTTACGGTCGAGAAGATCAGGGCGCGACGCCATCAAGCGGTCGGCAGGCGCAATGCTCGACACCGTCTCCTGCTCGGCCATGCCATATTGCACCAGGCGTCCGCCGACGACGGCGTAAAAGGCGACAAAACCAAAAATGAGAAGGCCGACACGGCTTTTTGCCTGCGCCGCGCGCTTCTTGCGCGCGCCTTCAAACGCCGCATGATCGGCGTGGATGCCGGTCGTGCTGGCGGAAAAGTGAGCCTTGCTCTTCAAAACCATAGCGCGGGAGAGAAAAGACATCAGCGGTTCACCGATCCTGTTATCGTGTCGTCCATGTCGTCGGTTTCATCACCCACGGTGGCGGAGGCAACGGGCACGGGTGCGGGTGCCGGGCGAGAAACACGGGCACGCGGGGTCGGCACCGGAACGCCGTTCACGGCAATCTGGCCCGCCGGCGGGGATTTTGGTTTGGAAGCGCCGCCCAGCGTCGCGCCGGGCTTGGAGCCATTGACGGCAGCGGCGATGACGTCTTCAACGCTCATGCCTTCCGGCTCGGGCGGCTGCGGCAACTGCGAGCGCAGCATGGGCAACTCGCGCGGCTGCGCCAGTTGCGTCGGCAGCGTCGGCGAAAGACCGAGTTCCGTCTGATAGGCATTGACCAGACGGTGCAGGCGGTTCGGCTGCGTCAGCAATGCCCAGTCTGCCCGCAGGAGATCGATCGTATCCTTTTCAAGCTTTATCTCGGCTTCAAGCTTGCGGACCTCTTCAAGCTTCAGATCAGCCTTGTGCTTGATCGAGTAGGTCACGACCGCCGCAGCGACCATGACCCCCATCAAGATGACATCGAAAGTGCGCAGCATATCAGCCTCCCATCTTTTCAAGGCTGGCGAGATCGGGAAGCTCGAATATCGAGAAATCCGCAGCGCGCGCCGGTGCCGCGGTGCGCAGACCCGCGCGAAGCTTGGCCGAACGGGCCCGCGGATTGAGCTCCGCCTCCTCGTCGCTGGCGGCGATCATCGGCTTGCCGATAGTCTCGAAAATGGCGGGCTTGTCCTCCACCACGGGCAGATGCCGGGAACCGGCGGCCTTGCCCGAACGGTCGGAGAAGAATTTCTTGACGATACGGTCTTCCAGCGAATGGAAGGTGACGACGACCAGCCGGCCGCCGGGCTTCAGAACCTGCTCGGCAGCAAACAATGCCTGCGCCAGCTCGCCCAGCTCGTCATTGACGAAAACGCGCAGCGCCTGGAACACCCGCGTTGCCGGGTGAATCTTGTCTTTGGCTTTACGCGGCGTGACGATCTCGATCAGGCCCGCCAGATCGCGGGTGGTGCGGAAAGGCTCTTCCGCTCTCCTCTTCTCGATAGCGCGGGCAATGCGACCCGGCTGCTTTTCTTCGCCGAGAAAACCGAAGATGCGGATGAGATCGCCGACCTTGGCGCGGTTGACGACATCGGCCGCCGAAACGCCGGAAGCGGACATGCGCATGTCGATAGGGCCGTTTTTCTGGAAGGAAAAACCGCGCTCGGCCTCGTCGATCTGCATGGAGGACACACCGATATCGAGAACCACCCCATCAAGGCCACCCTCCGGCGCATGCTTTGCGAGATCGGAAAATTGCGATTGAATGAGCGAAAGGCGGCCGCCATTGGCTGCAACCATGGCCTGACCGCCGGCGATCGCTATTGGATCGCGGTCGAGCGCGATGACATTTGCGCCCTGATCGAGAATGGCCTGGGTATAGCCGCCGGCACCGAAAGTGCCATCCAGAATGACCTTGCCGGGAGCGGGTTCAAGTGCGGTGATGACTTCGCGAAGCAGCACAGGAATATGGCGCTGAGGTCCGCCATCGGCATCAGAAGATCGTCCGCCAGAATTCGCCGCCATTGACTGTCCCCGTCCTAGGCGGGGCGAGCAGCCGAAAAACCGCGCCCCGCTCTTGCCTCCGCCTGCGCCGCCAAAAACGCATCCGGTTGCCAAAGCTGAAAATGATCCGCCCGTCCGACGAAGGTGACCTCGGTAGAGATGCCGGTGAATTCCCGCACAAAATCCGTCACCATCAATCGACCTTCCTGGTCGAGCTTCATGAAAACACCGCCGCCGTGAACCAGCAGCGACATTGCGTTCGCTTCCGGCGAGAAGGCATCCATGGACGCGATCTGCCGCTCGTAGCGCTCCAGCAGATCCGGACCGCCGACACTGATTGCCGGAAACGCGAAATCCTGGAGACAATACAGCTCCTGAATGCCGCGCTTGGCCAGCACCGAACGAAACGGAGACGGAACCGAAACGCGCCCCTTGGCGTCGATCCTGTTCGTCACGTTCGATAAAAAGCGGTCCATTACTCAACTCGCCAAAACCGCATGCCGCAAAGCGATCCATCCGCCCCGCAGCCGACACCGGTACGCACGACACATCGCCAAGCGCCAGGACAACATGCCCTGCAGCAGCCCCTCGCAGGCTCCTCACTTGTTTCAGCGATTGCGGGTCAAAAACACGACCCAATGTGGTGTGCATTTGGGATATCATGGGACACTATGGGCGTCAATGGGATGAAGCCGGCACGATACCGCCTTCGCATCGGAAATTCATAAGCCGTTAAGTTTAACGAATGGTTTACTTTGCGCGCGAAGACGGCGGTTTACCGGCACAAAGGCTGGCTTAACCGGGCAATTTTCCGATTTAAAAACAATATGATGATATGATTTTTTAGATGTTTCCCGTCCGCGACGGAAAAGAAAAATTCGCCAGTTGGCCTGTAAGCCGGGTTCTGTATGGCCCCGGTTTGACCCGGAACGTGGCAGCCATTCATCTGGGACGGCATTTGCATGCCGCCTCGCGCAACCCACCCGGATGACGGGCCCGGAAACCGGCTGTGAACGGGCTTTCGCCCGCCCCGTGTCATCCCTATTCGGTCTTGCTCCCGGTGGGGTTTACCTTGCCGCCGCTGTTACCAGAAGCGCGGTGGGCTCTTACCCCACCCTTTCACCCTTACCATGCGATGCATGGCGGTTTGCTCTCTGTGGCACTTTCCCTGGGGTCGCCCCCGCCGGACGTTATCCGGCACCGTATTTCCGTGGAGCCCGGACTTTCCTCACCTTACCGTCTTTCGACATTGGTAAAGCGCGGCTGCCCGGCCAACTGGCTTGGGCTGCATAACCATGTTCCGCTGCGAAAGCCACCGAAAAGCGACGGGAAAGCTCAAAGAAATGCCGGTTTGAAATCTGTTGAGAAGGCACCGTCGGCGATTTGTCCGTCCCGCAGCAACAGGGCACCGAGCCGCCCAATCTCATCCGAGCTCTTGGCCGCCGCGCCATTGCCGCCAGTCAGAACGGCAATGCGCGGCGAAGACGTGAAGCCAATGGCCGGATAGCCACTTTGCGTTTTGGATACAACGCAGGCCGCCATAGAGACGCGCGAGAGATCAACGGAAGGCACCAGCGTTCCGACGATGCCAGCGAGATGATCCCGCACGCTTTCCCGGCCACCGGAGCGGAACCATTCCCGAATCTCTGGATCGCTTGTAAGCCTCTTGTCGTCGGGATCGCCGCCGATCTTCAGGTAGAATTTGCCATCGGGATAGCGGACCGGCGGCAGCAGGTAGATGTGTTTCGTCGTGTCGCGCGGCTCATAGATCAGCGACGGCATGCCCGCATATTGCGCAAGGTCACCCTCATCTATCTCAAAGAAAGCGACAGTGCGCGCGTAAACCTCCAGCGCCACAGGCTGGGGCAACAGATCTTGCATGATCGAGAAGCCGCCAGCCGCCACCAGCACACGGTCTGCGGTATAAACCGCGCCTGAAGTGGTGTGCACCGACGCCCTGCCACCGCCTTCACGGTTTGAGACGACGATGTCGTCGATCAGTATAGCGCCCGCCTTCTCCGCGAGGATCGCTTGCGCCTTCACCAGCGCGCGCGGGTTGACGTAACCGGCATTGTCGCTCTCGAAGATGCCTTCGCAGCCCGGTTCGAAGGAGAAATAGGGAAAGCGGCTTTTCAGGCTCTGGTCCTCAAGCAATTCCGTGGAAACGCCAAGCCGGGCGGCTGCGGACAGAACATTCTCGACGAAGGGGTTCTTTCCGCCACGTTCGGGTCCCACCAGCAGGCAGCCCACCGGGGCGTAAAACTCCACACCACTTCTCGTGGCAATATCGCCATAACGTGCAATGGAGCGGTTGGCGAGCAACGCCCAGGCGGCATCGCCATCGATAGTGCGAGTAATCCGCGCCTCATCATAATGGCTGGCGAAGACACCCTGATGCGATTTGATGTCGGCAGGTTCACCGGGACCGATCAGCGCGACGCCATCGACTGTTTCGGCCAGATGGCGGGCGGCCGCAGCACCCATCATGCCACGCCCCACAACGATATATTTAAAATGTCCCGACATGCCGCCCTCTTTATGCGCTCACTTCCATTGCAACCTTTTAGCGGTCTGGCACAAAAATTTCAGACGAAAACCGGCGCCATTTCGGCAGCGAATTCATCTTCCGTCAGTTGACCGTTCAGAAGCAACTGCGCGCCAAGCCGCCCGATCTCGTCGGAGGATTTGGCGGCAACGAAATTGCCGCCGGTTAGAACCGCGATGTTGGAGGATTGGGTATAGCCGATATAGGGATAACCGCTGCGGGTGATCGAGGCGACGCAGGAACCTGATGTTACCGAGCAACCGTCAAGTTCCGGCATCAATGACAGGGCTTTTTTCTTCAGGAACTCCACCTCGGCAGGCGTTCCGTCAGAATGGAACCAGTCAACGGCCTGAGCCAAGGTTTCGAGCCTGCCCTTTTCGCTTTCACCGCCGATCTTCAAATAGACTTTTCCATCGGGATACCGCACCGGCGGAAGGATGTAGACGATGTCGTCCTCCGTTTCGGCAAGCACAATCGTCGATGGCATCGTGCCGAATATCGACTGCCTTGCCTCATCCAGCTCGAAAAACACGATGGTGCGGCCAGTCGCCGCCATATCGACCGGCGATGGCAGAAGTTCCGCCATATTGGTGAAGCCGCCGGCCGCAACAATGACCTTATCGGCGGTGTAAGTCGCGCCTTCCCGCGTGATGACATTGACGCCGCGCGCCGTATCGCGGATCTGCGCCGCCGTTTCCCGCACCAGCCGCGTACCCTGCGCTTCTGCAATTGCGCACTGCGCCTTTACCAGAGCGCGCGGGTTGACGTGGCCGGCATGGCGCGGCTCGAAGTAACCGCTGTGGTCGGCAGGCAGGGAAAACATCGGAAACCGGTCGGAGACCACATCATGGCCCAGCGTTTCTACGCCTAGGCCAAGACGGTCGGCCGAGGACAGCGCGCGTGACACATAGTCGCCGGCAAGCCCCTTGCCGTTGCCGGTGAACAGGCAGCCTGCCTCCGTGAAAAAGCGGATGCCGCTTTTTGCCTCGATCTCGGCATAACGGCGGATGGAACGTTGTGCCAGTTCCGCCCAGACGGGATCGCCGTCAAACCCGCGCGTGATTCGCGCCTCGTCGTAGTGGCTTGAAAAGACGCCCTTATGCGCCTTTCGATCCGCCGGCTCCGCCGGACCCATC
>NZ_JBQYSN010000068.1:0-27036 GCF_052686535.1 Agrobacterium sp. DKPNP3
ATCGCCTGTTCCAGCTCCGCCCGCGTCATCCCGATGCCGGTGTCGCGGATGCGCAGCGAGACGCTGCCATTCGCCTCATAGGCGGTGGAGACGACGATCTGCCCGCCCGACGGCGTGAAGCGGATCGCGTTCGACAGGATGTTCAGCACGATCTGCTTGATCGAGCGCAGGTCGGCGACGATCTGCGGAACGGATTGTGCGAGCGCCGTGCGGATGATCACGCGCTGGTTGTTGGCCTGCGGCTGCACCAGCGATACGGCCTCGGCCACCGTTTCATTGAGCGGTACGGCAACGAAATCGACGTCCATCTGCCCTGCCTCGATCTTGGAGATATCGAGGAGATCATTGACGATATCGAGCACATGCCGGCCGGAACGGCCGATATCATTGGCATATTCCACATAACGCGGATGCCCGATCGGCCCGAAGCGTTCCGTCGCCATCATGTCGGCAAAGCCGATGATGGCGTTGAGCGGCGTGCGGATTTCGTGGCTGACACGCGCCAGGAAATCGGTCTTGTGGGCGTTCGCAGTTTCCGCGGCCCGCTTGGCGTTGCGCAGTTCCTCTTCCGTGCGCTTCCACTGGGTAATGTCGCGGATCACGGCGCAATAGCCGTGCGACGACTTCAGCCGGCCGATCGTCATGAACAATGGCAGGAAGCCGCCCGATGCCTCGCGGCCGATCACCTCTCGGCCATCGTTCAGCACGCTGGCGACACCATTATTGGCAAGACCGGAGAGATAATCCAGCACGGCGCGCTGGCTCTCATGGGCAAAGAGCGTCACGAACGGTTTGCCGGCGATTTCGCCGTTGTCATAATTGAACAGCGCGCTGGCGGAACGGTTGAGCGAGCGTATCTCGCCTTCATCGCCGAGAAGCACCACGCCATCGGTGGCGGTTTCCAGGATGGAATGCAGTTCCTCCACCTCGCCCTGCAGAAGGGAGAGGCTGTCAGCTTCGGCACTTTCGATGTCCCCGGCAGCGATGTTCTCGTTGGCGGCTGCAACCGGCGTCTGCTTTTCCTCAAGCGGTACCAGCGACAGCATCAACGCCTTGCTGTCTTCCCAACGAACGGACTGCAAACGTGCCTTGACCGGAATGATATCGTTTTCGGCGCTGACGACGACCATGCCGCCCTCATTGTCAGGCATGTCTTCCAGATCCTGCCGCTGCAGCAACGCTTCCAGCCCGCCAACCTCTTCCAGTTCGGCCAGAGATGAATAGCCCGTCAGCCGCAGGAAATCCGGATTGGCGTGGATCAGCCGGTCGCCGGCATGCACAAGCAGAGCAACAGGCATCTGGTCCAGCGTTTCGGCCGTCAACGCATTTGCGGGACGAGAGGACGGATGGACCACGGAGGCGGCAACATCGGCGGCACCCACCTCGTCAGCCGCAGCCTCCTCAAATTCCTCGGTGCGACTTTCATTTGCGGCGGCATTTACGGCCGGGGCCTGCTCGCCCCGAACATAGTCGGCGAAAAGATCGTCTTCGTCCGTCGGTTCCGTCGTCGTTTCTTCGCTCTCATTTGCGAAGGTCGCATCATCAGCAAGTTCATGCTGGATAGTCTCTCCGACAGGCTCGGCGGATACGGACTGCACATTCGTGTCTGGCTTTTCCTCCGAAACGATGCCCTCCGGCGCAAGCGCGCGGCCGATTTCGCGGAAGGCGGCCTGTTCGCCAGCGGTCAGGCCCTCACGCGAGCGCGAACGGCGCTCCTCCAGATGCACGATATTCTCGGAAACGGGTGGCTCCGATGGCACGATAACAGATGTTTCTGGCTCGGAGGGGGCCTCATCATGGCTCAACTCTTCAGCCAAAGCCGAATCCTGGGCGCCTGCCGCATCTTCAGCTTCCGGTTCGGCAGCGCCGTTCGTCTCGTCCCCGTCATCCTCATCGATAAAGGCCAGCAACTCGTGGCTTTCATCCATGGCGGACGATGCCGAGGGCGCTTCTGCGCGATCGGCCTTGCGGTCTTCGAGGAAGGTCAGGCCGGTGGCATTGGGGTCTTCGATGGCATCGGCAAGCCGAACGATGCCAAAACCGCGAAAACCGTCGAATTCGCGCGAACGCGTGTACGTGGGAAGAGCTGCGAGATCGATCGGCACCATCAGTGATGTGCCCTCGACCGGCCAGTAGATCGTCTTGCCCGACCAGGTATCGCGCCGGCCGAGAAGTTCGCGGATCTTACCATCGGGGTCGAGATTAAAAAGGGCTGCGACATCGGCAAAGCCCATGCCTTCCACGGCAGCCGCCTTCGCGCCCACGGCCTCGGCGAATTCATGCGAAATGGAGCTGAAGCGCCCTTCAGCATCGATTTTCCAGACGAAACGGGACGCACGGGCACCGCCGTTAAAGACGAAAGCCCGCGATGCCTCATCAGCGACGCGGTCAGAGCGCTCCGCAGCAGGCTCCGGCTCGGCGTCTGTCTCGCTTGCCGTATTCTCACTGACGGCAGGGGCGGCTGCCGAAACCGTGGTTTCAGCTATCTCATCGCCGGCAGAACTGCTCACGGCATCCATAACCTCAACGAGGTCCTGATTGTCGGCATGACGCTCGCTAGACGGCGCCTTCGCGTCATCCTCATCAAGTTCGAAAAGATCGGCAATGTCGTCAGTCATCGCCATGTCAGCAGTGATGTCCTCATCCTGCGGGGTCGCCTCAGGCGCGGTTTCACCGCCATCGATCAGCAGAGGGTCAACGTCGTCCTTGTCGGCCGATGCGCGCCCCTGTTCCGCATCGACAGGCAGTTCCTCCGGTTCTTCCACCTCCTCGATGTGAGCCACGGCATCGAGCGCGGCCTCGAAAGAGACGGTGGCAGCAGCTGTTGGCTCAGCCTGCTCAACCGCCGCCGTGGGCTCTGTGGCGGTGGCCAGCGTTTCCTGCGGCCTGTCGTCGGCAAAGCCATTAACGGGGTCGAGCGTCCCAAGCGCAGTCTCCACCACGAACATCAGGTTCAGTTCGGGTGAGGTCGTGATCTGGCCGGTGGCGGCAGGCATATAGCCCTTGCCTGATGGCACCGGACGTTTGACGAGATGGCCGGATTGTCCCGCTGCCATCCTCACCAAAGTCCGCGCCGTTTGCGGGGTGATGCCGAGCGACGAAAAACCTGCCGAGGCGGCAATGACCTCGTTCTCGCCATTGAGAACCGCCATGTGAATATCGGGGTCATCGAAACCTTCGATCATGCGGCGGGCGCATTCCGCCGTATCGGGGGCGATCTCGTCGGTGAGGGCGGAAAACAGAATGGCCGACTGGCCGGGCTCAGCCTCGATGATTTCCACGCGTGCGGTGACGGCAAGGCTGCGAAAGCCGGAGGTGATGCGAATGGTAAATGGCAGGCTGTCGCCGGTCCTTGAAAGGCGCGCCGCCGTGGCCGCCAGTTGCCGGAACGTCACATCCTGCGGTTTCGGGCCCTGTTCCAGAAAATCATAGACCATCGGCGTGCCGAACAGCGCCGCACCGCGGCCATTGGCCCACAGCGCACTTTTAAGGTCGAGCGAAAACAACGCCATGGCCTCGCCGCGCCCAAAACCTTCACGCACCCGTTCATGCACTGCGATATCGATAAAGGGATACTGGACGGCGGGCATGTCGAAACCTATTCTGGCACTACCGGACCTGACGGGCTTTTGGCTTCCTCATGAAACGCAAAACGTAAACCCGCCAAGGCATCACGTTAACAGAATTTTAAATAACTTCCCAGCGCGATTGGGTCCACCGCCGGGCGCAGGAATTGCCAAATAGAGTTAACATCAACAGGCCGCTTTCGTCTTCATGTGTCAGCCGGCGCCGCTGAAAACCGCTTGCCTTTCGCAGCCTTTTTTCGCAAAATTCGAACAGGCACTTGCAAATAGGGGAAACACCTTTTATGTCACCCCCCGTGACGCCGCTTCGGCGTTTCATGTGCGGTTGTAGCTCAGTTGGTTAGAGCGCAGGTTTGTGGCACCTGAGGTCGGTGGTTCGACCCCACTCAACCGTACCATTCCCCTCTCCCAGTAAGTTTATACGTCACAAAGACTTACCGGGAGAGGGGAGTTCCTTTCCGCTGTCGACCATGCAAGCTCGAAAGACACCCGGGGGTAGACGAGCGATGAACAGCACCGATCTCAGTCACGAAGTTCACCGCATCTTCAATCGAGCCTTTGCACGACGATAGACATCGTCATCTTCGTACGGGCCTCTGCGGCATTGTTTCGTGCCGAGCGCTATGGATGTGATCCTGCGCAGGAGCGAAGCTCGCAATGCAATGTCGACCGTTTCAGAGCGAACTGCTTGCGGAAGGGAATGCAGGTTTTTGTGGAGAATTGAGAGTGCAGAGCCGTCGCTGGACAGGAAAAGGACGGTGATGCAGACATCGTCATCATCCTTCCGGTCCTCGTTGATGAGCCGAATTTTGGCCTCTAGCCCTTTCGAGGATGGCACGGCTGAGAATTCGACCCATTGCGGCCTCTTCCAGTCCCACTTTGCTCTCGCTGAAATGCAGATCGGTCCGGCGGAACAGGATGTGGTGGGAACCACGGCCCACCGGTAGTCTTTCCAGTCTTTATCCGTCGCTGTCCCGTCACTGACCAGCATTCCGATGGTGAGGATTATTGCGTTGAGTGTGTTTCCCAAGAGAACTGAGCCCGTTTGGTGTAGAAGAATTTCGAAATAGTGATAAGGTTTTTGAGATTTTCTTCGCCAGCTTGGCGGATAGCAAATTCTAAAATTTTCGAACTAAGTAATTTCAGCGGAATTTATCAAAGCAATTGATAATATATAGAGATCCAGACCGATGACTTCTGTGGCGTTTTATTTTTCAAACTTTGCGTCTGGTGGCGTTCAAAGACAATCGATGAGCTTGGGGAAAGCTCTTCTCCATTATGGATATGACGTTACCTTTGTCGTGCACAAGGCTGTAGGACCTCATCTCGAGCATGTGCCTGCCGGCGCGAGAATACATGAACTCGGCTCAAAAAGCACGGGGCGCTCCATCCTCCCCATGGCGCAATACATCCGCCAGCACAAGCCGGCGGTGCTGGTTGCGAATATGCCGCATTCAAACATCGTCGCAGTCGCTGCGAAGATCCTGTCCGGTTTCCAGCTGAAGGTCATGGCGGTCGAGCACAACCACTTCTCCCGGCAGCTCACGGACCATAAAAAGAAGCTGTCATTCCGGATCCTCCCGTACATCTACCCGCTGGCACTCAAACTTGTGGATGCGGTTGTTGCCGTTTCCGCCGGCGTCGCGGACGACCTTGCGAACGCGATCAAAATTGATCGGGCCAGGATTACAGTCATCCACAACCCCGCGGTGCCAGACGATATTCAAGCTCTCGCCTCTGAGCCTCTGCCTGTCGATGTGACCGGTGGGCGGCCTTACGTTCTCGCGATCGGACGGCTTGTTCCACAGAAAGATTTTTCAACGCTCCTGAGAGCCATTTCACTGACGAAGGATGTCAATCTGCTGATACTGGGTGATGGTCCCTTGAGGCAGCAGCTCCAGTCCGAGGCGATATCTCTTGGAATCGCCGATCGGGTAAAGCTCGCCGGTTTCGTCGCCAATCCTTATCCCCTTATCGCGCATGCAGAGTTATTGGCGCTGTCCTCAATCTATGAGGGGTTTGGGAACGTGATCGCGGAAGCGTTGGCACTTGGAACGCCGGTTGTCAGCACCGATTGCGAGAGTGGTCCTGCCGAGATATTGGCTGGTGGACGTTACGGCTCGCTGGTGCCGGTCGCGGATGATAAGGCACTGGCCAAAGCAATTCTTGCCACCTTGGAAGCAGAGGTCCCGCAGGATTTGCAGCGGCGCGGCCAGGACTTCACCATTGATCGCATTGCTCCATTATACATGGCCATCCTGGAGAGGATGGCAGCTCGGCGTTGAATGGCGGTGCGCTGCCGTAACCTTGCAGGACCGCTTTGTGCAAGCGATCCGCAACGCGACGTCGCGTTTATTCCGAATAATAATCGGAATAGCGCGAATTCCCGCCCATTTTCGTCTGGTCCTGCTGGCTGAGAACCGCGAGGATAGGTGCCGCCGGCTGCTTGTTTTCCGCGAGTGCCGCAAGTGAACGCTTTGCCACGGTTTGTGACGTTGACGCCCATTTGATCACAAATGCCAAGGCATCGGCTTGCGGGGCAATATAGAGTCCATCGACCACGGGGTCGATTGGCGGCGTATCCATGATGACATAATCGAAGTGCTTTCGTGCACTGGCTATCAGCCGCGTCATTCTGGCGTCCGTGAAGAAGGCATCCGTGGGAACGTCGCTCCGCTGGCCTCCTAAAAGGACGTTCAGGTCGGTTTTGGGATCGGACACAAGCAGCTTTGAAAGCGGTACACCCTCGCTCAATGGGGCACCGAGGTAATCGATGAGGCCCATGTCGGATGGAAGCCCAAGATGACGATGAATGCTTGGTTTCCGCAGATCGCAATCTATCAGAAGCGTCTTCTTTCCGGATAAGGCGTAGATGCGCGCGAGAGAGAGGGAGAGGGTCGATTTTCCCTCCGCGGGAACCGCAGATGAAATCATGATGACCTTGCCGCCAATATCTGCTCCACGAAACGCGTGATCGAGGTTTGCCCGCAGCCGTCTAATCGACTCGGAATAAATGGACAGGGGTGAAGACACGACGCCATCCGACACACTGAGCGCCTGCGTCGGCGGCGCATAGCTGGGCGCGACCGATGCCAGCGGTATCCGCAACACATCCTCGACCTGATTTTCATCGACAAATCCGCCAATGAAGTGCTCCCGGACGATTGCCATGCCGAGACCCAGCAGGACCGATCCGATCGCCGCCAGTCCAATGATGAGCGGGCGATGGGGTGACGAGGGGATGGACGGCACCAGGGCCGGTGAAACGACCCGGCTATCTGCAAGCTGGAGATTGGATTGCGTGTCCAGATCTTTCAGGCGCGTCAAAAGCGCGTCATACTGCTTTCTTGCAATGTCACTTGCTCGCTGGAGTGCGTAAATCTCCGTAAGCTTCTCGGGCGGTAGATCATCGGTACTGCTGAGAATTGCGGTCCGGAGCTCTTCCCGCACCTTCGTCGAGTCCTCTTGCGCTTTCTTCAGAATGGCACTGCGAGAATCCTCTATCGCCACTGGCACCTTTTGTCTGATCGATGCATTGACCTCGTCCAGCCTTTGCCGGATATCCGTCAATTGCGCGGCGCCCGTGGCATTTCCCGCAAGCTGCGCCTGCAAGGATGCCTGTTTCTTCCCGAGCTCTGCGAGTGCTTCAGAACCGAGGGCAGCGACGGCCGATTGGAAATTGCCTTGCTGAAGACTTTGGTTCGCGAGATCCATACGCGCGAGCTCGCGAATGCGTGTATTTTCAATGGTCGCAAGCTGCTCTTGCAGCGCGGTAATCGGGCCACCACCATTCGCCTCGAGCTGGCGGACATTTTGCGACAGGTATTGGTCGAAGCTGGTTTCATTTTGCGCAATGGCAGCACTGGCGGACTCAACGCGGGCTTGCAGAATATTGCGCGCCGCCACAATCGAGGCAATCTTTGCCTCGACCTGCTGGTTGACGTAGGAACTGGTAAGGGCGTTCGCCAAAGCCGCTGCTTTCGCCGGATTGGCCGACGTTACCGAAACTTCGATAACGGACGTCAATCCAGCCCGTTTGATGGAAACCGCCCGCTTGAACGATCGCAGGACACTGCCCAGCGCGGCCTCAGCAGTGCTACCGGGGGCATTGATCCCAAAGAAGCCGGCAAGCTTATCTCTCAATCCAAGTTTGACGCCGAATTCCGGGTCAGCGACGAGGTTTTGAGAACGCATCGCACCGATCATGACACTGTCAGAGGCAAGAATCGTCGCTTCGCTCTCAATCTTGCCATTGTCGGTCGCTGTTGTCGGAGCGCGCGTTTGTGGGTCGAGCAGCGTTTGCGGGCTTGCATCGATCAAAACCAAAGCTGTGGCCGTGAACTTTGAAGTAAGTCCGTAGGCGAAAATGCAGCTCAGTAATGAAATTAAAACAACCGTTGTCAGTATGAGCCAAAATTGCCGGCGGATGGTGCCGAGCATGCCTTTTACGTCGATTTCACTGGACATATTTGCCTACGTCTTTGGAGAAATTCTTATCTGTATTATTTTTGTAAAATTACGACGAACAAATTGGGGAATCTTATTTGATGACGGAAAGACAAGCAGCCGTTCCATTTGATATTCTGATCGCTGAGAGTTTGTTCGTCGCATATGCGCCAGTATCAACATTGATGCGGCCATTGGTGATTTCGATGTCTTGCACCGGTGTGTGACCGTGAACGACAATTGCGTCCGCAAAACCAATGCCACCGGCTGCGGTCGGCCGCATCCAAAGCAGATCGCGGTCGAGTTGCTGCTGAAGCGGCACCCCTCTTTTCACGCCGGCGTGCACAAAGATGTAGCCAGGTATCGAGACGAGTGACGGAAGGCCTGTTATGAACTCGCGATGCTCGGATGGAATGCTTGCATCAAGGACGCTGCGTGAATGTCTTTGACCAGGGGAGATACCGTAAGACCTCAGCGTGTCGAAGCCTCCCAAATCCAGCCATGGGTGCTTGCTTCCCGGGTTTTCCAGAAACGAAGCCATGAGTTCTTCGTGATTTCCAGCCAGACATGTTCTTAGGAAGCCCGCAGGCGGCGCGCGGAGAAGGTGATCAATGACGCCGGCAGACTTTGGCCCGCGATCGACATAGTCGCCCAGCATCACGATCCATTTCTCACCCGCGAATTCGGCCGCGTCGGAAAGGATCTGATCTTCGATGGCTTGGAGAAGGTCCAGTCGGCCATGGACGTCGCCAATCGCATAGATTGCCGCCGGGGCGTGATCATAGATCAACTTTGCCCGCGGGCTTTGAGGGAGTTCGGTCCTCGAGCGAACGAAGGAGCGGAATCGATCAAGCACCATTGTCGCTCTCCCCTTTTGGATCTGCATTGTTAGGAAAAGCGATGCCTGCCCCGACGACAGCGACAAAAATCAGGGCGACGCCCTGAATCTCGAGGCTGAAGTCGACCAAGGAATGCAGCGAGGCGACGATCAGAGTGCCGATGGAGGCAGCTACCGGCGCATCGACCCTGGCCGATTGCGCATATTTGCTGATGAGGCGATGGGCCAGAATGACGAAGAGTGCGATTGGCAGGGATCCGAAGATGATGCCATAATCGGTCCAGAGGGCAAAATAGCTGTTGTGCGTTTTTTCCCAGACGGTGTCGGAGTTCACCTGCATGCCGTGAAAAAGCGGATATGCAAATTCAAAACTCGATCCGCCGTAACCCGTAAAGGGGCGATAGGCTACCATTCCGAGTACCTGTTCATAAAAGCGCAGTCGGACGTGAGCGTCCTCGTTGGCTTCAAGAAGGCGTTCGAAAAGCTGTGCTCCATAAAGCCCCAGCAGTAGGGCGATGGATCCAAGCACCAGTAAGCCCGAGCCAGCGATGGCGCGTTTCTTCCAACGAAACCTCGCTTTGGCGACGCTGAGTGCAATGATGCTCAGCATGCCGCAAATGCCGGCGAAAAATCCCATGCGTGAGCCTGTCCCGATGAGGCATGAGACCAGAATGAAGAGGCCTGCGATAATGAGGATAAGCTTCGGCATGCTCTGCGGTCGCCTGGCTGTTGATCTATCTGCAGACTGGGAGAAGACGTGTTCGCAGATCAATGCCGTTCCGATCGAGCAACCGATCGCCAGGAACGTCGCGAAAGAATTGCGATTCACAAAGCCGCCGGTCATGTAACCCTGATATGCCCATTTTGGAATAAACAGGAGAATGGTGTCGCCGAATTCAAAAAACAGCACGGCGGCATAAAGCGCGTGAAAAACCGTAACGAAATAAAGCGTCAAGATGAATGACGCTGCGCGGGGGCGGCGCGCGCCGATCTGCATTGTGATGAAGAAGAGTGCTGCGTAGGTGATCCATCGAAGGAAGGCAAAGAAGGTGTCGGCCGGCGTCAGGGATATTGACGATGTCGCGACTGGCACCGGGAGCCGGACCAGTGACGGTGGAAGCCAGGTAGCGACGGGAAGAGTCTGGGCGACGACATAGCCGAGAAACAGGACGAAAAGCGTGCTCAGTAGCTTCTCGTCCGTTAAGCGCTTGCGTGTATCTATTCCAGCCGCGGCAAGAACGGCAAAGTAAATCGCAAGGGAAAAATACAACATTGCCGCGGAAGCCGCCCATGCCGCCGGGCGGTTTCCGCCGAGCATGAACGGCACGACCGCAACAAGGACGGTGACAACGACGAACATTGCCTGATTGGCCGAATATCGCGTTGCTTTCGACGACATCAAATTCATGAGCTTGTGACCGTCTTCCCTTGGGTGCTTGGTGTGCCGTCAGGCACGCGACCTGAGCTGTCTGCTGGAGAGGGCGACTGAAGCCTGAACAGAAATCGCCGCTGAATATCACCCGGCATTGCTTCCAGGACCTCGGTAACACCATCGCGAAATCCAACGTCTCGCCGGTAGAGGTCCAAAACAAAAAGGAAGCCGCTGTTTGTTTGCAGAAGCGCGCGAATATCGCTCTTTATTGCTGGCCGGATAGTATCGTCGTTTTCTGAACCGTTGCTTGCAACGAGCATCAGCCGCTCCTGTGCCAGCCACCGCTCGTGAGGGCTGACAATCCATGATTGCAGGAACGCGGATTCGAACGCCAGCCTGTCGCCCAGAACCAGTTTGGTTTTTGCCAGCATGTGCCAGGCTAAACCGTAGGTCGGCATGGTATTTATGATCAATTCAGACAGCTCCGCGCATCGAAGGGCGATCTGCCTGTAAGTATCGGAAGGCAACGCTCTGCCTATCGGCGAAGATAAGCCCAGATTACAGTCCTTCAGAATCCGCGTTTTAGAATATTCCGAAAGGGCGTAGTTATTGTCCCTTGATGAGAGAAACCAGTAGAACGGCAACTCACGCGGCGATGGTCGCAAAAACTGACGCATCTCCAAGACGAATATGCTTGTGCTGACTGTGGCGCAAAGGATGCAAAATATAACTGGAAAAAAACGGCGCATTAGTATCTTCGAAAATTATTCGCTGCATCTAATACTGAATTCACGGACGGGGCAAGCGCGACATCAATTTTTGAGCGTATTTTCAATATTTGTTCAGATTATTTTCGCTGTTCTGGTCACCGACAGTCACTGACGGGCACATTACTGCGAAGATGTGCCAAGAATCGACGTTTCATTAAAATTGCATCTTTCCACTTAAGCGCGCCGAAAACACTCTGGGCTAGTCTTGTGGCATTGGAAGCAACAAGAACTTTCAGCTGCTTCCGGTAGGAGCGCAAGTAAATCCAAATATGGAACAAAGGACAGGGATATGAAAAAGATTAGCATTGTCTCGGTTGTCGTAGGCGCCGCCGCAGTACTTTCCGCAAGCATGCCTGCTTATGCGCTTAACCTTGGAAACATGTCGGGCCGCATCCGCGCGGCCGTCGAGACGCCGGCGCAATATGTTGCCTTTTGCAAAAGCAATCCGACGGAATGCCGCTCAAGCAGTGTATCCGTTGCTGCTGATACGCCGGCATTACGGGGACTGCTCTCAACCGTAAACTCTGCCGTCAATTCCAGCATGCGCGCAACGCCTGATTCCGATGACGTCTGGTCGGTCAATGTCTCGAAAGGCGACTGCGAAGACTTTGCGCTCACAAAGCGTAGCCGACTTATCCGGGCGGGAGTTCCTGCAGGCTCGCTTCGAATGGCGGTCGTCATAACGAAAGAAGGCACAGGACACGCCGTATTGCTCGTGAAAACGAACAAAGGCGATCTCGTGCTCGACAATCTCCGCAAAACGATCGTCTCAAAGGAGAGAACCGGCTACGCCTTTATAAAAGTCGCGACGGCCAATCCTCTCCGTTGGGTCCGGTAAGGACTTGGCCGATCTCGGCCTGGTCCCGTTCCCCCTTAAAAACCTACGCCGGGCTACCTGGGTTGTTTTGAATGTCACCGGTCTGCGTTTGTGCTCCGGCCTCCGCCGTTGCCGCGCCCATCGCCTGTTTCTGTTCAGCTGGCACTGCTGCGACGGCTGCCGTCGCCAGCGAATTTTTAACGCTCGGTTCGGCTGCGGAGACCGCTGATTTCGCAATCTGGGTGGCAATAGTTGGAGGCGCCGATTTAACGGCAGCCGACACAAGGGACACGGCGAGATTAACCGGAAGATTAGGAATGATCCTGGTAATCATGGCGGGACCAAGGGAGCCCGCTTCCGCGATGGCTGCAGCGACGACTTCCACGTCACAGGTTGCCTTACAGGACTCAACTACTTCTTGCTGCTCCTGTGTCAATGCCTGCTGCCCGTAAGCGGATGTAGATGCGGCAACCACTGCAAATACTAAAACTGCGCCGAGAGAAATACGAGACGTCACTGAAATCTCCTAAAATAAAATAACTATAAACTATATCTCATAATTTTTTGCAGGGCACAATATAGAAGATGAGATTTGTTGTGTCGCCATACAATATCATTACTGTCGACGTAGAATTATCGTACAAAAGAGTGACGATCGGCACATCGATATCCGCGAGGCCTAGATCATTCGCTCGAAAGACCGAATAATGGCCGCATTCATGAGTTTTGGGCGATAGTCGGTATCGAAGGGAAGGGGCCGTTCCCCCGCTGGGGTGCCCGTCCTAGGGTTCTCCTCCCAGCTGTTGTCGATGTCGGAAATACCCCAGGTCAGAACCTGCCTGCCTCCACTCGATTTGACGAATGGAAGCGCTGTATCCAGAAATGCTTCGACCAGATGGGCGCTGTCCTGGTCGTATTGTCTCCGCTTGTATTCCTTCGGCGGCAAGGTGTCGGTCTGCCTGTCTGTAAGATAACCGGTGCGGCAGTCGAGTTCGCCGATTATGATCATGAGGCCGAGATTGGATTTCAAATCATTCAGGAAAGATCTGAGGCGGAGGCGGTCGAAGCCCAATCGAAGTTGAAGATGACCCTGCATATTATACCCGTCTATCGGTGCTCCGCCCTTGAGCGCGCGCTCAAGGGCGTTCAAGACGAGCCTTGTCTGGCTCCGGTGGAAGTCGTCGGTAATCTGCTCCGTATGATCGTGACACCAAAACAGCGCACAATCCGGAAACAGGGCACGGGCCTTCCCAAAGGCATAGGGAATGTAGGCTGGGCCGCCGGCGGCACGATACCATGTATTCGGGCGATAGCCGTCGTTGGAATCATAACGCGCCGAGATCAATTCATTCGTGACGTCGATGTTCAAGGCGGAGCCTACGCCTGGGACCGATGCTATGGCCTCAAAATGAGCATCCATTCTCGACTGCCAGTTTGACTCGTTGACATCAGCGGCTACCCAATCTGGCTCATGGTTGGGATAGAGCAGGCAATGGATGCGGAAGTCTTTCGCATCCCGGCGCGCTCGCGCAATGAACAATCTCGCCTGCTCGAGTGTGAAAAAGTCCTTTTGAGGTTGAATGTGCTCGGGCAGAAACGCAATTCCGGGAACATAGATCATCGCTTGATCCCTGATGAAATCGGCAAGCGTGCCGCAGCCGTCGGGACCAGGTTTAGATATCCGGTCGATGGCCTGCACGGCAATGCCATACTGAAAGCCGGCGGCCTCTGCCGCGTCGCGAATGCGCGCGATAACGTTTCCATTACCCGGCTCGGCGGCGGGGCGGCCGATGGGATCTGCGCGGAGTGGCGAAGAGTCGAGACCGATGCCTGCGGCCGCGATGAAACCCGAGAGCAACTGTCGTCGTGAAAACATGACCGGCGTTCCATCGTGTGTCGCCCTCGATGGGAGTGGCGGTGTTAAATCCCTATGGATCGTGCGTCGCCAAAGTTGGGCCGACGAGACTTCGTCCCGGCGTGAATTAGCGGGGGCGCCTCTAAGGGCTTGGCGAAGCAAGCCAATATGACGAGAAATTGGGCGACAAGCAGCGATTTTGATCCGATCGAAAGCGACAATAAAGTCGTCAGGAAGAAATAAAACAATAAAGCGGCTCGTCCCATATCGTGGTCTTCGGTGGTGGCGCGCAGAGTAAGGTAGGTCGCTACCAACAAGATGGCGGTGATGGGAAGACCAAATGAATAGACAAGCGCAAGCCACGATATTTCGATCCCCCTCGTTGATCCGAGGAGGGCCTGAATCGATGTGCGTACAGAAACCGGAACGCCAAATAGCCACTGGCCAGGCGAAAGCAGATCAAGCATCACCAATGCGGCCGAGCGTGTTTCGTCACTGCCGCGACTGTCCAAAAATCTCTCGATGACGGTATCTGCCGCACCGCTGTAGATGAGAACGGGAACCCCGGCGCCAGCGATAATGCAGAGCTTGGCCAAGCGTATAATGTCGCGGCTGTCTCCTTTAAGAAAGGTTGTCGTGGCCTGATAGGCGACGAAGCACGTGTAGCTGAGAGCGGCCACAACCACCGCCGCGCGTCCGCCGAAGGCGAGCAGTGCTATCAGGTGAACACCAAGCACGGTGAGCCGCCAGAAATTCAACGGAGTGCGAAAATTCGATAGAAGGATGACCAAGCACCACGCACCGGTAATCAGCGCGTTGTTGAGAGGGTGCCCGAGGAGTGCTGTCGGACGATTATCGAAGCCGATAATCGTCTCCCCGACGACGTAGGGAAGGATCCGCGGAAAACCTGAGGTTTCCGCAATACCGATCAACGAATTGCAGAGCAGAAACAGGGAAACAAAACGCTTCATCTGCCGCAACGTGATGGTGTCGGCATATGACAGCGCGACCGCGAGGGAGCCGGTCGCGGCATAGGTTACGATCAAAAGGGAGCTCTCCCCGCCGCCCGCCTCCACGGAAAAAAACTGATACAGGACCAAAGAAGCCGTCGACACCATAATCAGCAGAAATCCGCATCTCTTCAGCTCAGGCCGGCGTGGGGAACTCGTTATGGAGGGTGAGATAAGGATCAGGAAAAAGAAGACGTAGGACGAAGGATGTATCTTTAGAAGATAGCTGGCATTGGACGCCGAATAGTTGATGCCCATCACGTATAACATATTGGATGACAACGTAAAAAGCATGACGATGCCGAGAAGGAGAAGATGCTGTACCGGGCGACCCATCATCGGCTCCGCCTGCCTTCTTCGATTACGGAACCTATTTCCTCCCAATATCGTGCCACGGCCTTCATCAGACCATATCTCTCAGCCCCGAGGGCCGCGATAGCGCGCAGGCCTTGAACGTCTTCAGGCCGTTCAAGAAGAGAAATGGCGTTGGACAGGGCTGCAACATCGTTCGGCGGCACGAGTATCCCATATTTGCCATGACGGAGGTGTCGCGTGAGCCCATCCTCGGCATCGTCAAGTATTTCCGCGGGGCCGGAATGGCAATCGGTCGAGATGACAGGCGTTCCGAGAGCGAGAGCTTCAATAATGGACGTTGGCAGTCCCTCACCATTAGACGCCAAAACAAATGCGTCCGCGCCTTTGATGATCGGGAAGGGGTTGCGGTGAAATCCCAGGAAATCGACGCGATCGGCAATCCCCAAACTGTGGCACTGGGCCTTCAACGTCTCTTCCAGAAGTCCTCTCCCGAGGAGCAAAAGTTTGCCCGTGTAGGAGGAGTGGGCAAAGGCATTGATCAGCAGCGGAAAGTTCTTGCTTTCAACAAAGCGTCCCATTCCCAGAATGTAACGGCCTGAGTGTCCGTTCGTGGAGACGCTGTTGCCCAAGTGTCTGATCTCGTCAATATCAATGGGGTTTGCGACAACCGCCGCCCGTTGATCCTTAACGCCGAAATTCTGGACGAGGTCGGCCTTGATGCCGCGTGAAACGCAAATGACACGGTCCGCGTGTTTATACAGTCGACGGATCAGAAGCTGCGCCATCCTTCCGGGCAGACCCTTATGATGGCCTGATGTATGCGCATGTTCGCAGATGATGGTGCGATGGCCAAGAAATCGCGAAACTGCAATGTTGGCCAGATTCGAGCGGGTAAGCGAGCTTACCACCACGTCTGGTCGGCTCCGACGCAGCGAAATATACAGCTGTATTACAGACCGGAAAAGCGAACGGTTGCTGTCCAATGACGTTAACTGCATGCCCGACGGCGGGCTGTAAGCTTGTGCTTCCCTGTCGAGCAATACGAGCGAAACGGCAGCGTCCCGGCGTTGCTGCTCGGAGTTCGCAAGCAGGTTGCAGATTGCCCGCTCGGCACCGCCGCCCGCCAGCGAATTGATCAGGAAGACGACCCGCTGCGTCAAGCGCCCACCTCTTTCGAGGTCTTTCGAAGGACGGCGCCGTAGACGTCGAGCGTTTTTTCGGCGACCTGCTCCCAGGACAGGAAGCGCTGCTTGTCAACGATGTAGGACGTGGGATCCTCAGTAACGGCATGAAACTTGGCTGCGATCGCTTCGGGATCGTTGGGCGAAACATAAATCGTGTCCGCCAGACCAATGTCTCGGTTTTCAGGGATGTCACTCAAGACGATAGGCAGGCCATGACTGATTGCTTCCAGCGAGGCGTTCGAGCTTCCCTCGTGCAACGATATGTTCACGAAGAACTTGGCCGATGACAACAGCGAAGGAACCTCGTTTCTTGGCACTTTCCCCAGCAGTCGGATTTTGTCGTTCAGTTTCTCGGCCACGACGGCGTAATAGGGTCTGTCATCGAGGCCGCCGGCGATGTGCAATTCATAGTCGGGATGGCTGGCAGCGAAGAGATTGAAGGCGTCGATCAGGGTCAGAATATTCTTTTGGGAGGTCACGCGCCCGACAACAAGAATGTAAGGTGCGACCTCCTTATGAGAACTGGCAACGAAAGCGGCGTCGTCCAGGGCGTTGGGGATCGTGTGGACGTTCGAAACGATGCCCCTTTGGGCCAGCCTTCTCGATAGCGCCGGCGTCACCGATATGATGGCGTCAGCGAAGCGAAGCTGCCACTCACTGAAACGAAACCCCAGACGTCCCAGCACACCCCATTTGCCCAGTATATAGTCTGCCGAGCCATAACGAACCACGACCTTGAACCCAAGGACCTTGTAAAAAACAAGAAATATCGCAGCACCTAGCCCTTGAAGGTGCACGATATCCGGCCGCAGACCAAGAGCCTTGCGCAAGGCGAAGACGTAATAAAGAAGCTTATCTGTGTTCCAAAATGTCAGGTGCGGTGCCGGGTGAAGGCGAACGCCCTCATATTCTTTTCCGCGCAAATGGCTGGCTAGCCCTAAAAGATCAACCATGTAGCCAGCTTTGACGACACGGGGAAAAAGCGCTTCTGCATTCTTCTCCGCGCCTCCTTCAACATTCGGAATACCCCGAGCACCAATAACCATTATCTGTGCAGAATTACGTATATTAGAAAATCTGGGCATGGTTATCCCTTGAAAATATCATTATAAAAAAGTCACTTGCTTAAATTAGGATATGTAGATTTAATAATAAAAAGTGGTTCGCTGCTATAAAGCATGGACGGTGAAGTAAATACCATCAGAAAAAAGGAAACTGAAGATATTTAATCAAATTTACCTCTTGGTGTTGCCAGTTTTTCTCTGAGGGTCCGATTTACTGCTGGCTTCTTCTTGACAGCGTGCAGCTTGTGTCGAGCGGGGAAAAATTCAGTATCGAGGTCACTCGGCCGTCGTCGGCAAATTGCCGGAAGACATCGAACGCCTCCTGAGGCTTAAGTCTTTCCAGAATGCCATAACGACCACCGCGCCATAGGTAAGTCCGCCGAGCAGGATCTGTGCACCCATATGCATCGGGTTTGATGTGACGGGGAATATGGAAACCACGCCAGACATCAGCGCCGCGGCGCATGTTATTTTGATCAAATCAAAAACGGGGAATTTAAACGCGAATTTCACGCGCGTTATCGTAACGCTGATTGCGAGTGTCACGCAGGTAGCGACGAGCGGACCTGCTACCGCGCCTGCCGCGCCCCATGTCATAATTCCTATGACCGCGAAGAGCAGTGAGAGTGTGATGTCGACAGCTGAAAGGCCTGTGGCATAGGCTGTCTTTGCCTGCAGTAAGAAAACCTGATTTGTCGTGTGGTTCCTCACGTCGCGCATGATCCCCGTCAGTGCGGACAACGGCAGGACGAGGAAAGCTATCGCTGCAAAATGTGCGGGAAGCAGAATTTCCACGACCGACCGGTTAATCGTGATCAGGCCGATCCCGGCTGGTATGAGAACAAGCAGCAGAAGGACCGTGTTCTGCCGCAGTTGCAGGTAAGCGGCCTCTAGGCCTTCCTTTTCCATCCTGGCGACGACAAGAGGATAAGCCCCCGCGGTCACCATCATCGAAGCGAAGCTCGCGACCCGCAATCCAAGCCCATAGGCTATGGCAAACATGCCGGCTGCTTCCAGGCCGAGGTAACGGTCGACAATAAATCGCGGGCCGTTATTCGCGACAATTGCCAAAAGAGACGCGAGCATGATGGGAACGCCAAATTTCAACGCTTCGACCAGCATTCGCCTGTCCGGCCAGCCAGGTTGCCTGAAAAGCTTTCCTGTTATGAGGGAGATGACAACGCCACCAAATTGCGCGGTCGTGAATGCGAGCGCCATCGCGAAGACGCTGTTTTTCCAAACCAAGCAGAGGACCGTGCCGGAAACAATGGCAAAAGCGGGTACGAAAATCTGGATAGCCGTATAGAGCAGTACCTTCGATTCCGCTCTGTAGCGCTCGCTCAGGAACATGGTGAGCGATCTCGATATTATCATCAAGACGACCGATATCTGCGTGTAGGCGTCAATCTGATCACCGAAATACAGTGATATCACCGGAAACAGGATTACCAACTGCGCTAGGATCAGAAACGCGGAGATCGCCGTTTCCGTCCGCAGATAGGCATCACCGCTACCAGCGCTTCGGATAGCGGTGAAGCGGCGCAGCGTGTATTGCGTCCACCACATGTAAAAAAAACCGAAGCTTATTTCCTGGATCGCCACAACCAGCGTAAGAACGCCGACGTCGCCCGGGGGTAGAAGATGCGCCCACACGAGAATAGTCGCCATCTGGATAAGCGGCGACATCACCTGGGCAGGAAGATATCTAAATGTCTGTCGTAATAGCACCAGGAAGGCTTCCGAGATAAATAATTTGCTTTAAATTTTTGCTTCTGAAACGGTAGTCTTGTCGACGTCAAGAATAATAAGGGTGTTTGAAAATATTATCTGAGTTACTAAGCAAATAGTGCTGAAAGCGGAATAACGGTTTCGTGTACGACGTCGCCATTACCGATAGCCAGGCATGGTATAAATGTCGCATTAATCCCGCCTGTACAAGATGCAATTTTATGTCGAACTCGGCGGGCATACCGGGCTGTTTTTACTGAAATTGAAGGCACCTTTCCCGCGATGCTTGTTGCCGGTCTCCAGCAACCGTCGTTGAGTGTCTGCATCGCGGGGCTGGCGGCAGTCCGGATCGGCATCTTTCCCCTCCCTCCCATACAAGTGCCCGCCTCCAAAAATCATTTGGCTAAAACTCCATGCGCTGGTATTGTCCACCCAACGAAACCTTATGAAAGCCAGCAGCATAGCGTCTACGCTTGTGCGCGGCGAAATGGACAAGACAGTGATCGACCCCGGAAACGGCCCAAAGCCGTCGGAACAAGGGGCGTCGGTGGCGAACAAAGGGAACGCGAAGCGATCCCGTCGTGGCAAGAAACACAAGCGTGACGGCAAGCCCCGTGACGCCGTTGTGCTGTCGCATGATGTTCCCGCGGATGTTCCGGCCGGTTCCTCCTACGTATCGGCTCTCGAGCCGGATGCCGAGCCGCGCAAGAGAAAGCGCCGCCGGCGCTCTCGCGGAAAAGGCGCATCGCAGCAGGCTGCGGTGGCCATCAGCGGGCAGGTTCAGCCCCCCTCTGCAAGCGACGGTGCAACGCCCTCAACCATGCCGCCTGGCGCGGGGAAGAAGTCGCGTCACCGTAAGCGCGGACATCGTGATCCGCGTGGGCGGGATCCGCAGGGCCGTCCGCTAGTCCCCAGCCATGCCCCCAAGCATGTCGGCAAGCAGAACGGCCGTGCCAATGGCGCTGCCCAGGAACAGCATCGGCCGCAATCTGAAACCTCTGCGCGTCATCAGGCTCGCCAGCACGAGCATGGCCCTGACGCGCCCGCAGATATGTACGCCGCGCTCGATCTCGGCACCAATAATTGCCGTCTTCTGATCGCGCAGCCGACGCGTCCGGGCCAGTTCCGGGTTGTGGATGCCTTCTCGCGTATTGTCAGGCTGGGCGAAGGCCTTGTGTCGAGCGGGCGTCTTTCTGATGATGCGATGGACCGCGCGGTCGAAGCGCTGAAAGTCTGCGCCGCAAAACTTGCCGGACGCCCCATCAGGCGCATGCGGCTCATCGCCACCGAAGCGTGCCGCGCGGCATCGAATGGCGAAGAATTTCTGGCGCGCGTGACGCGGGAGACCGGGCTGAAGCTTGAAATCATCAGCCGCGAGACGGAAGCGCGCCTTGCGGTCTCCGGTTGTGCCTCTCTTGTCGGTCGCGAAGCGCGTTCCGTCGTGCTGTTCGATATCGGTGGCGGATCTTCGGAAATTGCCGTGATCAAGGTCGGCGAAAACCGCTCGAACCGGCTCGCCAACCATATTACCCACTGGACCTCGCTGCCGGTCGGCGTCGTCACCTTGTCGGAACGCCATGGCGGTCGCGATGTGACGCCAGACGTGTTCGCCGCCATGGTGCGCGAAGTCGAAGGACTGCTCGACGCCTTCCATTGCCCGCCGCTCGCGCCGCAGGCGCATCACGAGGATTTTCACCTGATTGGCACATCAGGCACGGTCACGACACTTGCCGGCGTGCATCTCGATCTGCCGCGGTACGATCGCCGCAAGGTGGATGGCCTGTGGTTGTCTGACGCCGAGGTGACGGCCATGCAGGACAAGCTGCTGGCCTGGGATTTCGCCGGCCGTGCCGCCAATGCCTGCATCGGGCCTGACAGGGCCGATCTGGTTTTGGCCGGCTGCGCCATCCTTGAGGCCATCCGGCGCCGCTGGCCGGCACGCCGCATGCGGGTGGCGGATCGCGGTTTGCGCGAAGGCCTCCTGACGGACATGATGGCGGATGACGGCGCGTGGCGGCGCAACCGCATGAGGCGCATGCAGATGGTACGGCAGGACAGAACGGAAGGTTTGACATGAGCAAGGCGCCGACAAGCACCAATCGCACCGGCCGCAAGATCGGCCAGAAGGTCAAGAAGACCAAGCTGAAGGCCTCGTCGCGCCGCTGGCTGGAACGTCATATCAATGACCCCTATGTGCAGCGCGCCAAGCTGGAAGGTTATCGCGCCCGCGCTGCCTTCAAGCTCTTGGAAATAAACGACAAGCATCAGATCCTGAAGGGCGCGACCCGCATCATCGACCTGGGCGCCGCGCCCGGCAGCTGGTCCCAGATCGCTTCCAAGGTCACGGATTCGACCGAGGACGATATACGCGTCGCGGCCATCGACTTTCTCGAGATCGACCCAATCCCTGGCGTGAAGATCCTGCAGCTCGACTTCCTTGATCCGACCGCGCCGGAAAAGCTGATGGAGGCCGTTAGCGGCACGCCCGATCTTGTCTTGTCGGATATGGCTGCGCCAACCACGGGTCACCAGAAAACCGACCATATCCGCACCATGCATCTGTGCGAAGTCGCGGCAGATTTTGCGGTGCAGGTTCTGGCGGAAGGCGGTCATTTCCTTGCCAAGACCTTCCAGGGCGGCACGGAAAAGGCGTTGCTGGATATGCTGAAGAAGAATTTCAAGCAGGTCCTGCACATCAAGCCGGCGTCGTCACGCTCGGAATCGGTGGAGATGTTCCTGCTTGCCAAGCACTTCAAGGGCCGCAAGAACGCGCCACAGATTGATGCGGAAGCCGGAGAGGCTTCTGAAGACTGATCACTCCGCCGGTTGCGAGACCTTGGCGCGGTGGCCGGAGACGGCCGCGCCGGCGCGCGCATCCATGCGGATGATGGGCACGATTGCGAAGAGCGACACCAGTGCGACGATCATGAAAGCGATGTGGAAATCGGCAAGTTGTAGGTGAGTGCCTGACATCATGCTGCTGACTTCCAGAATCGAGGCAGCGAAGGCAACGCCGAGCGCCAGGCTGATCTGCTGCAGGACGGAGGCCATCGACGTCGCCTGACTGGCCTGGCTGTCTTCGATGTCGGAGTAGCTGAGCGCGTTTGATCCGGTAAAGAAGAAGGACCGGGCAAACCCTGCCGTCACAAGAAAGATCATGATCAGCGGATAGGGCGTCTCAGGTGTGAAGAAGCTGTTGGCGAGTGTGGTGAACGCGCCGACGATGCCGGCCCCGATCAGCGTCGAGCGGAATCCGGTCGCCGCAAACACCCGCTTGGCCATGAATTTGGTGGTGATCGCGCCGATTGCACCAGCAAAAGTTATCATGCCTGACTGGAACGGATTGAGCCCGAAGCCGATCTGCAACATCAGCGGCATCAGGAAGGGAATGGCGCCTGTGGAAATGCGGAAAACAGTGCCACCGATGGAGGCGGCCCGGAATGTCGCGTTCTGGAAAATCCGGAAATCCAGAATGGGGGCAGGGTGGCGCGCGGCATGGCGCAGATAAAGAAAACCGCAGATGAAACCGATAATGGTCGAGGCAATGCCGATCGCGGGCGGCAGGGCTGGCAGGCTGACGACGGAAAGGCCGAAAACGACGCCAGAGGCGGCGATGCCGGATAGCACAAAACCCTTGCCGTCCATCGGCGGCGGATTGGTGGTTTCGATTTCCGGCAGGAAGATCGTCGACAGCCAGATGCCGATGATGCCGATCGGCACGTTGATCAGGAAAATCCAGTGCCATGAAAAATAGGTGGTGATGAAGCCGCCGATCGGCGGGCCGGTCAGAGGTCCGACAAGGCCGGGGATCGTCAGAAGCGCCATGGCGGAGACGAGGTCGCTGCGCTTGGTCGTCCGCAAAAGCACAAGACGGCCGACCGGCGTCATCATTGCCCCGCCCATGCCCTGCAGGAAGCGCGACAGGACGAATTCAAGAACCGACGACGAGACGGCGCAGCAGATGGAGCCCACGACAAAGACGCCAATGGCAAAACGGAAGATTTTCTTTGCGCCATATTTGTCGGCCATCCAGCCGCTGATCGGAATGAAGATCGCCAAGGCCACCATATAGGCGGTCAGTGCGAGTTTCAGCGTGATCGGCCCGACATTGAGGTCCCTTGCAATCGCCGGAAGAGAGGTGGCGATGACGGTGGAGTCCATCTGCTCCATGAAAAGGGCGACTGCCAGGATGAGCGGAATGATGCGGTTCATGGGAAGGCCTGCGGCTTTCGCTGCAACAAGACGTTGGCCTTCCTCCTACGCCTGATGAACGTCCTTGCCAACACGTTAATCGGCGATTTCTCAAGTTCCGATCAAACCTGCGTGAGGGCGGTTTTCTTGCAACTTTCTGGCTCTATTGTCCGTTGGGCAAAGTTAAGCTGGAAAACAGCCAGGTGGCGATATGGGAGACAAGACGATGACCAAATCCTTGAACATGAGCAGACGTGGCCTCATTGGTGCGGCAGGCGCAACCGCCCTCGGCGCGCCTCTGTTGATGACGCGCAGCGCCAATGCCCAGGCCAACCAGCCGCAAACCTCCATGGAGATCAAACACGCGATGCCACCGGAAACAAACCGTTTCAAGCTCGGTAATTTTGAAGTGCTTGTCGTGAAGGATGGCGCCCGCGCTGCGCCCAATCCGGGAGAGACCTTCGGCACCGACCAATCGCCGGAAACAGTCGGTAGATTGCTCGAAGACAATTTTCTGCCGAAAGACCAGTTCGTCAATTCCTTCTCGCCGGTTCTCGTCAACACCGGGTCTGATCTCGTCCTGTTCGATACAGGCTTTGGTGAAGCCGGTCGCGGGGCGGGCAACGGCCGCCTGATCGAAGGCATGGCTGCCGCCGGTTACACCCCCGAGGATGTGACCGTGGTGGTGCTGACCCATATGCATGGCGACCACATTGGCGGCCTGATGGAAAAGGGTGCGCCCGCCTTCTCCAAGGCCCGTTATGTCTTCGGCCAGGCGGAATATGACTTCTGGACGGATGAAAAACGCGTCGGCACGCCTGCCGAGGGCGGCCACAAGGGTGTTCTTGCCAACGTCAAACCGCTGGCGGAAAAGGCTACTTTCATTGGCGATGGCGCCGACGTGGTCTCCGGCATCACGGGCATCGCCGCCTTCGGCCATTCGCCGGGCCACATGATCTTCCGCGTCGAATCGGAAGGCAAACAACTCATCCTGACAGCTGATACCGCGAACCACTTCGTCCTCTCGCTGCAGAAGCCGGACTGGGAAGTCAAGTTCGACATGGACAAGGCAGCGGCGGCTGCGACCCGTAAGAAGGTCTTTGACATGATCGCTACCGATAGGCTGCCCTTCCTCGGGTATCACATGCCATTCCCGGCCGTTGGCTATGCCGAAAAGCTGGATGTGGGATACCGTTTCGTACCCAAATCCTATCAGTTTGATATCTGATATCTGCTGCAATGCAGCAACAGGCAAAGCCCGGAACGCTGTTCCGGGTTTTTTCTATTCCCTTCCTGTCATGAACGTGTTACCAGCCCTCGCCAACTTCCAAGCAATCCTTGCAGGGCGCCGGGGTGAACTTTTCGTTCCGGAACGGCCACGCATTTTCAGTATGAAGGAATTTGGTCATGGCACGCATCATTCAAACACCCACTGGTTTGGACGCTCTCACATTTGACGATGTGTTGCTGCAGCCCGGACATTCCGAAGTCATGCCGGGACAGACGAATATCGCCACCCGCATTGCCCGCGATATCGATCTCAACCTGCCTATCCTCTCCTCCGCAATGGACACGGTCACCGAGGGCCGCCTCGCCATCGCCATGGCCCAGGCTGGCGGCATCGGCGTTATCCACCGCAACCTGACCCCCATCGAACAGGCCGAAGAAGTTCGGCAGGTGAAGAAGTTCGAAAGCGGCATGGTCGTTAACCCTGTGACCATCGGCCCGGATGCGACCCTTGCCGAAGCCCAGGCGCTGATGAAAGCGCATGGCATTTCCGGTATTCCGGTTGTGGAAAATGGCGGTACGGGTGGCCACAAGAGCGGCCGCCTCGTTGGCATCCTGACCAACCGCGACGTGCGTTTTGCCTCCGATCCGCAGCAGAAGATCTACGAGCTGATGACCCGCGAAAATCTGGTCACGGTCAAGGAAAGCAGCGTTGATCAACAGGAAGCCCGCCGTCTCCTGCACAAGCACCGCATCGAAAAGCTGCTGGTGGTGGATGGAAAGGGCAACTGCGTCGGCCTCATCACCGTCAAGGACATCGAGAAGTCGCAGTTGAACCCCAACGCCACCAAGGATGCGCAGGGCCGTCTTCGCGCTGCCGCAGCCATCAGCGTGGGTGCGGACGCCATCGAGCGTGCCGAGCGCCTCATCGATGCCGGCGTCGACCTTCTCGTCGTCGATACCGCGCATGGCCATTCGCAGCGCGTGCTCGACGCCGTTTCAGTCGTCAAGAAGATGTCGAACTCGGTTCGCATCATCGCCGGCAATGTTGCCACCGCCGACGGCACCAAGGCTCTCATTGATGCCGGTGCGGATGCGGTCAAGGTTGGTATCGGCCCCGGCTCCATCTGCACGACCCGCATCGTTGCCGGCGTGGGCGTTCCGCAACTCGCGGCCGTCATGGCATCGGTGGAAGCCGCCAATGCGGCTGACATTCCCGTCATCGCCGATGGCGGCATCAAGTTCTCGGGCGATCTGGCCAAGGCTATCGCCGCCGGCGCTTCCGCCGTCATGATCGGCTCGCTGCTCGCCGGCACGGATGAAAGCCCGGGCGAAGTGTTCCTGTATCAGGGCCGTTCCTTCAAGGCCTATCGCGGCATGGGCTCCGTTGGCGCCATGGCCCGTGGTTCTGCCGACCGTTATTTCCAGGCGGAAGTGCGCGACACGCTGAAGCTCGTGCCTGAGGGTATCGAGGGGCAGGTTCCCTATAAGGGCCCGGTTTCCGGCGTTCTGCATCAGCTGGCTGGCGGCCTGAAGGCTGCCATGGGTTATGTCGGCGGCAGCAACATCAAGGAATTCCAGGAGCGCGCCACCTTCGTGCGCATTTCCAGCGCCGGCCTGCGGGAAAGCCACGCCCACGACGTGACGATCACCCGCGAAAGCCCGAACTACCCCGGCGCGGTTTGATCTTTCAGGCCAAATCCTTAAAAGGATACGAACTATTTGGCGCTCCCCGATTCACGCCGGATCGGGGAGCGTTTTCATGATTGGAGTAGAAAACATGTCCCCGACAACCGCAATGTTCTGGCCGATGATAGCCCATGCCTCACTGGTCTTCATTCTTTATGCATTGCTGTTGTACCGGCGCAAGAACCACACGCTCACCAGCAGGGAGGCGGTGGCACAGTATCGCGAGAAAGGCGAGGAGGGGCAGACGAGCGCGCTGGTGAACAGAAACATCGCCAATCAGTTCGAGCTTCCTGTTCTCTTTCACGCCATCTGCCTGCTGCTTTACATCACCGATGCAGACAATGTGGTGACCGTGGTGCTTGCCTGGCTGTTCGTGATCTCCCGCTATGCGCATTCCTATGTGCACGTCACCAGCAACAGGCTGCGGTACCGCGCGCCCCTGTTCGGTATCGGCTTTGCACTGCTGGTCTGCCTCTGGGCCTGGCTCGCCATATGGTTGGCGCTTGAATAAAACAGCACCATGGGGTTGCTTCAAAGTTGAGACACTCCCGCCTCGCAAAACGTTCCGGTTTGCGATGGGTCAATTCCATGACGCCTGAAGCTCGTTAATCTCAACCTGCCGTCGAAAGTTTTCGAGGTGTTTGGAGATAGGGAGCAAGTCATGGCTAAAACAATGAAGGCAGCGGTGGTCCGCGCGTTTGGGAAACCGCTGACGATCGAGGAAGTCGCGATACCGGATCCCGGCCCCGGTGAAATTCTCATCAACTACAAGGCGACTGGCGTGTGCCACACTGATCTGCACGCCGCGACGGGTGACTGGCCGGTGAAGCCCAACCCGCCCTTCATTCCAGGCCATGAAGGTGCAGGCTACGTCGCCAAGATCGGCGCCGGCGTTACCGGCATCAAGGAAGGTGACCGTGCCGGCACGCCGTGGCTCTACACCGCC
>NZ_JBQYSN010000069.1:0-26745 GCF_052686535.1 Agrobacterium sp. DKPNP3
GCTGATATTGGCGCCGGATTTGCCACTCTGCGGCTGCAGGCCAGCCTTGTCCTCCGAAGCCGCGTTCCCGGGGCCGTCTTTTGCGGCTGTCTGTTCCGCGAGCTTCGGGGAGACGTCCTGCCCCGGCGACGTCTTCTGAAGATTACCGGGGGATAGTGCCGCATAGATCGACAGACCACCTATCGACAGGGCAGCGAGCGTCGACAGCACCAAAATGACGGAAAAGCGCCGGTTGATACCGGCGCTTTTTTTCTGGCGACCCAGAAGCGGTTTCCGCAGATCCGAAGGCAATGAACGACCTGTCCAGATTGGGCAAGAAAGACAATGCGCCGGCTGGTGGCCGGCGCATCGATCTTACTGCTTGTTGACCACAGCCTTGTCCGGGTTCGGCGGGAAGGAGGGATCGGTCTTGACACCACGCAAGAGATCCAGCGCGTAGTTCAACTGGATATCATCCTTTGCTTCCGGCGGCACGTAGGCCGAGGAGCCGGAACCTTCATCCGTCTCGCTTTGACCCTTGATGTGGCCGGACAGGCTGGATTCACCCTCGGTCGTCAGCTTGCCCTGCAATTCCGGGGGCAGGGGTTGTTCGACCTTGATGTCAGGCTCGATGCCTGTGCCCTGAATGGATTTGCCCGATGGCGTATAATAAAGCGCGGTCGTCAGTCGAAGTGCCCCAGCCTCGCCAAGCGGGATGATCGTCTGAACCGAACCCTTGCCGAAGGAACGCGTGCCAACCACGGTCGCGCGACGCAGATCCTGCAGCGCACCAGCCACAATCTCCGACGCCGAAGCGGAACCGCCGTTGACCAGCACGATCACCGGCTTACCATCGGTCAGATCACCGGCAGTCGCATTGAAGCGGCGGGTCTCGTCCGGGTTACGGCCTCGGGTCGAGACGACTTCGCCACGCTCAAGGAACGCGTCGGAAACATTGATCGCCTGATCGAGCAGACCGCCCGGATTGAGGCGCAGATCAAGAACGTAGCCCTTCAGCTTGTCGGCCGGCACATCGGCCTTGATCTTCTTGATCGCCTTTTCGAGGTCGTCATAGGTCTTCTCGGTAAAGGAGATGACGCGAAGATAACCGACATTGTCGCCTTCAACGCGCGACTTCACGGCGCGAACGGCGATGACATCGCGCACGACGGTGATTTCCAGCGGCTTGTCTGCACCCTTGCGGATAACCGTCAGCTTGATCGGCGTCTTGACCGCGCCGCGCATCTTTTCGACCGCCTGTTCCAGCTTCAGGCCGCGAACCGGTGTACCGTCGATTTCCGAAATGTAGTCACCGGCCAGAATGCCTGCACGAGAGGCCGGCGTGTCGTCCATCGGCGAGATAACCTTGACCAGCTCATTTTCCATGGTCACTTCGATGCCGAGACCGCCGAATTCACCCTTGGTCTGGGTGCGCATGTCGTTCGCATCCTTGGCATTCATGAAGCTGGAATGCGGATCGAGCGAGCTCAGCATGCCATTGATGGCATTTTCCACGAGCTTCTCGTCATCCGGCGGCGTCACATATTGCGCGCGAACGCGTTCGAACACGTCGCCAAAAATCGACAATTCCTTATAGGTCGAAGGCCCGGCTGCCTGTGCCGGCATGCTCGCCGAATAAATCACGCTCATCGCCGTGGCGCCCATAAGCCCACCGATAAGGAGAAGCGAAACCTTACGAATCATTGTGCGCCCTTCCGGTATTTTTTGCGGTCCACCACGGCTGAGAATCAACCGGCACACCATCTTTCCTAAACTCAATGTAGAGCGTTGGCCGGTCGGTTTCCAGCGCCAATGCTGCTGCACTCGCTACTCTTTTTGCACCCATGGAGGCGATGGGCTCTCCCGAGAACACGAACATGCCCTGCCGCGTCCTCACATTGTCCATGCCCGTCATGACCACATGGTATCCATCACCCGTATTCAGGATGATCATCCGGCCGTAACTGCGGAAATCTCCGGCAAATACCACGAAGCCATCCGCAGGTGCCGTGACGATGGCTTCCGGGCCGCTCGCAACGACAATCCCCTTGGAAAAGTGGCCCGTTCCGTCCGCATCGCCGAAACGTCGCAACACGTCGCCCGCCACTGGAAGCTCCAGCTTTCCCTTCAGACTCGCGAAGGGATATGCGGGCGCAATGCGGTTTTTATCGGGCATTCCCGCCTCGGCCGCGGCACGCTCTTTTTCACGTTCCGCCTCGGAAAGCCGGGCCAGCCGTTGCTCTTCCGCACGCGCCTTTTCCTTCGCCTCCCGGACCGAGGTAATCTCATTTTCAAGCGAACTGACGAGCCCTTCAAGGCTCGTCGCCTTGCCTGCAAGCTCTTCGGATCGCTTGCGTTCAGCCTCCAGCGCCGCCGCCGTCTGGGAGTTCTTGCGGTCGTTCTCGGCAATCAGCAGGTCGAGGCGCTTTTCCTCTTCCAGACTGGCCGTCATCATAGCCGTAAGATCGTCCTTTTCGCGAGCGATTGCCTGTCGGACATCGGTCAATTCTTTGAGAGCGGCGATCAGCTTGTCCGTCTCTCCCCTGATGCCGGGCACGACAGCGCCAAGAAGAATGGCGCTTCGCACCGAGGCCAGCGCATCTTCAGGCGAGACAAGAAGGGCGGGCGGTGGATTTCTGCCCATGCGTTGCAGGGCAGCCAGAACCTCGGCAAGAACGCCGCGTCTCTCCCGCAGTGACGCCTTGACCGCGTCCTCACGCACCGAAAGCTTGGCAAGCCTGTCCTCACCGTCGCTGATCTTGGTCTCCAGCGCCTTGCGCCGGGAAGCCGAAGCGATCAACTCCTCCCGAATGCGCGCGCTGTCCTGGTTAAGGGCAGCAATGCTCTCTTCGAGCTTTCTCGTCTTGTCTTCGGAAAGACCGATGCTGTCGACAAGCTCTTCAAGATCCTGCCGGTTCTGGTCGCGGCGCTGCTCCAACGCCTGCAACGCATCGGGTGACGAGTCCTCGCTGGTTCCCGGGGCAGCCCCGGCATCGTCGCGCGACCAAACCGGAGCTGCCGCCATGAGGAAAGCAGCAACAGCTGCGCCTGCAAGCGCAGCGTGCCGTTTTCGTTGAGGCGTCATGTCCATAGGAGCTTTCTTTATGCCGAAGCAGGAGCGGCAATATTACGGATTTTACCGCGATCTTCCAAGAGGCCTGAGAGGCCGCCGCCAAAGCCGGTTGCAACAAGCGATGTCGCGGAGCTTCATGTTTTAATTGAGACAGTTATTCAATTGAAATACGTTCAAACGCGATGATAGGGATGCCCTGAAAGGATGGTGACGGCCCGGTAAAGCTGCTCGGCAATCAAGATACGGACGATTTGGTGCGGCCAGGTCAGTTTGCCGAGATTGAGCACCGCCGCCGCCCTCTCGTAGAGTGAGGGATCAAGGCCATCAGCTCCGCCGATCGCGATCACGAGATCACGCCGGCCGCTATCGCGCAAGTCGCCGAAAAATGAGGCGAAGGCCGGGCTATCGAGCGCCTTGCCGCGTTCATCCAGAAGAACAAGCGCCGCGCCGTCGACCAGATGCTTTTCCAGCATCGCGGCCTCTTCGCGTTTGCGGGTCTCGGCATTCGAGGCTCGGCTTTCCGCCACCTCGATGACCCGCGAAAATTCGAGCCCGATTGCCGGACCCGTCTTGGCGAGACGGTCGATATAACGGGCCGCAAGATCCTTTTCAGGGCCGGATTTCAGCCGTCCCACCGCAAAGATTGAAATCCGCATCGCAAACCTGCATCCGTCGTGACCCATAGGGTCCCGCTCTTAACAGCATAACAGACGGATTCCTATGCGGCCGGCCCGATTTCCGGCCGAGGGAGGAAGCCCGAAGTCACTCATGATCTTCGGCAAACAACGCCCGTTCAACGCCTCACCGCGTCAATGCAGCGTCTCTTCCGGCATGTCCGGCGTCGCCCACATTTTCTCAATGTTATAGAAGGCGCGGATTTCCGGTCGGAACACATGAACGATGATATCGCCGGTATCGATCAGCACCCAATCTCCGGTCTCGAGACCTTCAACGCGGGCATTGCCGAACCCTTCATCCTTCATGTCTTTGAGAAGATGCTCGCAGATCGCCGAGACATGCCTGTTCGAGCGCCCGGAAACCACAACCATGTAGTCCGCAAGCGCCGACTTCCCGGCAATGTTGAGAGAAACGATATCTTCAGCCTTGGAGTCCTCGAGGCTCGCGAGGACGGTTTCGAGGGCATGGCCGGCGGCATCGGCGCCACTGTCCTGACCCTTCGGGATAGCAACAAATGCTCTTCCCTTGGCGTGTACTGTTGTCAGAGGTTTTCCTTTCAAAGAATGACAAAACAGGCACTGTGCAACGCGATTCTCTGCGTCACACAATAAAGGTGGCATCAAAGCATTAACTTTTCAAGATATGGAGCCTTCGACGGCGGTCACATACATCATTTGTGATCGGCCCCTTCATTTACGGCCGTTGCGCAGCGCCGTCGAACTGAGCGTGGAACGCGGTCCGTGAATGAAAACCCATGCGGGCGCTGGCTTCTTCCACAAGACACCAGCATCGTCCTCGTCGATTCGCGCCTGGCTGAAGGCCTGCGCCATGGTGGAGGAGAGGTAGGAGAGCGTCGAACCCGGCCGATCGATCACCGCAATCGGGAAAGTCTCCGCGATGGTGCGCCATTTCTGCCAGTGGTGGAAACTCTTGAGATTATCCGCACCCATGACCCAGATGAAGCGCACGTGCGGATTTTTCGCCTTCACCTTGGCGAGCGTATGAGCGGTATAGCTTATGCCCAGCGACTTTTCGAAAGCCGTGACCTTGATCCGAGGATCGTGCACAAGCTTTTCACATGCAGCGATGCGATCTTCGAGGGAGGCCAGCTCCAACCGGCTCTTTAACGGATTACCTGGCGTCACCATCCACCAGAGCTGGTCGAGACCCAGCCTGCGCAGTGCGATTTCCGCCACAAGAGCATGGCCGGCGTGCGGCGGATTGAAGGATCCACCGAAAAGCCCGACGACCATGCCGCGCTCCACATGCGGCATGGTGAGATAACGTCTGTCGAGGCGCTGATCAGCCGGCAAATATCACGTCCGTGTCTGGCCGGTGCCATGCACACGGTATTTGAACGACGTCAACTGCTCGACGCCAACGGGACCCCGCGCGTGCATCTTGCCTGTGGCGATACCGATTTCCGCGCCCATGCCGAATTCGCCGCCATCAGCAAATTGCGTCGAGGCGTTGTGCAGCAGAATGGCCGAATCGAGTTCGTTGAAGAACCGCTCGACCACGGATGGGTCCTCAGCGATCACCGCCTCCGTGTGGTTGGACGAATAGGTGCCGATATGATCAATCGCACCGGAAATGCCATCCACCACGGTGACCGAAATGATCGCATCGAGATATTCGGTACGCCAGTCCTCTTCGGTCGCAGCCTTCAGACCGTCAACGACATCGCGAACTGCCTGCGAACCGCGCACTTCGCAACCTGCTTCAATCAAAGCTTTGACCAGCGGTGCGAGATGGGTGGAAACGGCAGCGGCATCCACCAGAAGCGTCTCTGCAGCTCCGCAAATGCCCGTGCGGCGCATCTTGGCGTTGACAACGATGCGTTTCGCCATGTCCAGATCGGCGGATTTGTCGACATAGATGTGGCAAATGCCTTCTAGATGCGCGAAGACCGGCACGCGGGCTTCCGTCTGTACCCGGGCCACGAGGCTCTTGCCGCCGCGTGGCACGATGACGTCAACCGAGCCATTGAGACCACCGAGAAGCGCTCCAACCGCTGCCCGATCGGTCACCGGCACCAGCTGAATGGCGTGCTCGGGAAGACCGGCGATCTTCAAGCCCTCCACAAGGCAGGCATGGATAGCACGCGATGAATATTGCGAATCTGAACCGCCGCGAAGGATCACGGCATTACCGGCCTTGAGGCACAAAGCGCCGGCATCCGCCGTCACATTCGGACGGCTTTCATAGATTACGCCGATAACGCCAAGCGGCGTGAGTACGCGCTCGATTTTTAGCCCGTTCGGGCGATCCCAGGCGGCGATGACTTCACCAACCGGATCGGGCAGCGCCGCAACCGAGCGAATACCTTCGGCTATACCGGCAATCCGGACTTCATTGAGCGTCAACCTGTCGATGAAGGAGGGCGCAAGGCCAGCCTGATCCGCCGCGGCCAGATCTTTGCGGTTGGCGGCGAGGATCGCGTCCTTCGAAGCCTCAATCGCGGCGGCCATGGCGAGCAGCGCGCGGTTCTTCTGGTCGGCTCCGGCGATGGACAACGGTCGCGAAGCAGCTTTCGCCTGAGCCCCAATGGTCAACATCAGTGCTTCAATATCGTGGCTCTGCTTCACGGCCTGTTCAGGCATGGACCTCATCCTTTTTTGCATTCTTAACTTTCACGGCGGCCCCGGTCATGACGAGGTCGTCGCGATGAATCATCGCTGCGCGTCCGACATAACCGAGGATCGCCTCGATCTCGTTGGACTTGTGGCCGATGATGAGACGCGCTTCTTCGGCATCGTAACCGGCAAGACCGCGCGCGACCTCACGACCTTCCACGCCGATAATCGCAACAGCATCGCCGCGTCCGAAATTGCCCTTCACCTGCCGCACACCGGCGGGAAGCAAGCTTTTCCCGGCATAAAGCGCTTTCTCAGCACCCGCATCCACATGGATTTCACCGGCGGGCTGCAACTGCCCGGCGATCCAGGTCTTGCGCGCCGTCACGGGCGTGCCGGAAGGCGCGAACCAGGAGGAACGCGCGCCGTTTTCAATGGCCTTCAGCGGGTTGAGCGTCTTGCCTGACGCGATGATCATGCCGCAGCCGGCAGCGGTTGCGATCTTGCCCGCATCGATCTTGGTTCGCATGCCGCCGCGCGAAAGCTCGGAAGCTGCCCCGCCTGCCATGGCTTCGATTTCGGGGGTGATGTCTGCGATCGTCTCGAGGAACGTCGCCTCGGGGTCGATATGGGGCGGGGCTGTATAAAGCCCGTCAATATCCGAAAGCAGCACCAGCAGATCGGCGCCCGTCATGGTCGCCACACGCGCCGCCAGGCGATCATTGTCGCCATAACGGATTTCTGTGGTGGCCACGGTGTCGTTTTCGTTGATGATCGGAATAGCACCGATCTTCAGCAGCTGATTGATGGTGGCGCGTGCATTGAGATAACGGCGACGCTCTTCGGTGTCGGAAAGCGTCAGCAGAATCTGGCCGGCAACGATATCGTGCCGCGACAGGCTTTCCGACCACGCCCGCGCCAGCGCAATCTGGCCGACGGCCGCCGCCGCCTGGCTTTCCTCCAGCTTCAACGCGCCCGAGGGCAGGCCGAGCACGGTGCGGCCAAGCGCGATAGCGCCGGAAGACACGACCTGAACATCCGCACCGTTTTTCTTCAGCGCCGCGATATCCTCGCAGATGGCGTCCAGCCAGTCTTTTTTGAGGCCGCTTTTCCGGTCCACCAGAAGCGCCGACCCGATCTTGATGACGATCCGGTGGTGGCTCGCCAGCGGCTTGCGCGTCAGGCTCATAGGCGGTCGTCCTCTTCTTCGACCTCGCTCTCATGCGGCATGGACCGGTCGGGAAGGGCGGTTTCGCCGCCATTGCTTGCAGACACGATGATGTCGCGAAGGGCGCGAAGGGCTTCCGTCATGCCGATATGCGCGGCAGCGGACAGAAGAAGCGGCGGACGGCCGCAGGCCTTTTCCAGTTCCTTGGCCTTCTTTTTCAGCTCTTTTTCATCGAGCACGTCGATCTGCGACAGCGCGACTATCTCCGCCTTGTCCGTCAAGCCACCGCCATAGGCGTCCAGCTCGGCCTTCACAGTTTTGTAGGCCTTACCGACCTTTTCTTCCTGCGCGGAAACGAGGTGCAGCAGCACACGCGTGCGCTCCACATGGCCGAGGAAGCGGTCACCGATGCCCACACCCTCATGCGCCCCTTCGATCAGGCCGGGAATATCCGCCAGCACGAATTCACGGCCATCGATGGTCGCGACACCAAGGTTCGGATGCAGCGTCGTGAACGGATAGTTGGCAATCTTTGGCCGCGCGCGTGTCACGGTTGCAAGGAATGTGGACTTGCCCGCATTTGGCAGGCCGACGAGACCGGCATCGGCAATCAGCTTAAGCCGCAGCCAGACCGTCTTTTCCTCACCAGGCAGACCGGGATTGGCGTGGGTTGGCGCCTGATTGGTCGACGACTTGAAATAGGCATTGCCGAAACCGCCATTGCCGCCGGCCGCAAGGCGAAAACGCTGGCCTTCCTTGGTAAGGTCGACAATCAGCGTCTCGTTGTCTTCTTCGAAAATCTGCGTGCCGACAGGCACCTTCAGCACCACGTCCGAACCCTTTGCGCCGGTACGGGTCTTGCCCATGCCGTGCTGGCCAATCGAGGCCTTGAAATGTTGCTGGAAGCGGAAGTCGATCAACGTGTTGAGGCCATTGACGACCTCGACCCAGACATCGCCGCCGCGTCCACCATCACCACCATCAGGGCCGCCGAATTCGATGAATTTTTCACGCCGGAAGGACACGGCGCCTGCGCCGCCATCACCGGACTTGATATAGACTTTTGCTTCATCGAGAAATTTCATCGGACTGCCGTTCTATCGGTTTGCGGGCGCACCATCCAATTGTGCCGCGCCAAACAAAAATATCGTCGTTTCGAATACAAGCGCTTCTTCACGAGGTCAAAGACTATCGTGCGGGAAGCGCCGTGCGAGACAAGGCCGGTTTTGATCAAACCGGCTTCGCTTAACGCATCGGGCCGAAAACCTGTCTGTTTTCGGCCCGATGCTCCTCAGTGTCAGCGGTGCGGCCGGATGAAGTCCTCAGCCGTGATCGCCGTATCGATATGCGCCACCATCGCGGCGCGCGCCGTGGCATAGATCTGGTGGCAACCGGTCACCCGGAAGCCGAGTTTCTCCTGCACACGTAGTGAAGCGGGGTTATCCGCAAACACGCCGGAGTGCAGAACCACTCCGGGCATGCGCCTGAAAAACCGCTCAACCACGGCGGCAACAGCTTCGGTCATATAGCCCTTGCCCCAGTAGAAGCGGTTCAGCCAGTAGCCGAGATGCCAGCCGCCGTGCCGCAATTCCACGGAGACAACGCCGATCAGGGTATCGTCACCACTGGTGATGGCGAAATCCCAGTCGGGCAATGTGCCAGATGTACGCAGCACCAGCCATTCCAGTGCGTCCTGCTTGTGATAGGGCGCAGGAACGCGGGCCAGCATCCTGGTGACCGCGAAATCACCAAGCGTTTCCGCAATGCTGCCGGCATCGGAAAGCCGCTGCGGACGCAGCACCAGACGCTTTGTTTCGATGACGGGGCAGGGGCCGGGCGGCGCCACGGTCGCAGCGGCCCGCCGATGGGTCATTTCGAGCGTGCTCATCCCATGTCCCCCCAGCTCTTCAGCGAAACCCAGGTCTTGCGGTCCAGCCGGTACCATTCAACCGGGACCATGCCGCCCAGCGCCAGCGAACCGACCATGCCGGATCCCTGAAACTGGAACCCGCACTTCTGGATGACGCGACGCGACGGGATGTTGGTCACCCGGCACCGCGCATCGATCTGATCGATTTCACGTGTGCGGAAGGCCATGTCAATCAGCGCATGCGCCGCTTCCGTCATGTAGCCACGGTTCCAGTAGGGTTCACCCAGCCAGTAACCGATCTCCAGCGTCTTTTCGTCTTCCTGGGGTTCGAGCGCGCAGCAGCCCAGAAACTCGCCATTGTCCATGCGGGTAATTGCATAGACGCACTTGCCAATCTCGCCAGCTTTGGAGCGTCGCACAAAATCCGCGGCGTCTTTGGCCGTGTAGGGGTGCGGCATCCGCGACACCATGGTCGCGATATTGGCATTGTTGGCAAGATGGGCAAGGGCGTCGATGTCTTCTTCGTGGGGCTTGCGTAAAACCAGCCTCTGCGACAGTAAAACGGGGCAATCGCTCCTCGACCGATCGGGCCTAGGCCGCTCTTCGGGTGACCGTGATTGGTCGACCCTCAACAATTCAGCTTGCATGGTTCAGTCCCTCCATGAGGTTAAAGAAAAAGGGGAGTTGGGTGGTGCCCCATCTCCCCTGTGTTCTTGACTGAACCTGATACGTCTCAGCCGGGTCGATGGGACACCGGCTGCATATGACGCTTACCGGCTTATTCTGCGGCTTCCGCTTTCGGTGCCACGGATACGAATACGCGGCCATTGGCCTTCGTACGGAAGTTCACGTTACCTGCGGTCAGTGCGAAAATCGTGTGGTCCTTGCCGATGCCAACATTGGCGCCCGGATGCCACTGCGTGCCGCGCTGGCGCAGAATAATGTTGCCTGGAATGACAGCTTCGCCGCCGAACTTCTTTACGCCAAGGCGCTTGGATTCGGAATCGCGACCGTTACGCGAGGAACCGCCAGCTTTTTTGTGTGCCATTGGAGTTCTCCTTTAAACCTTGTTTCCCGTGTCGCGCCGATTAGGCAGCAACGATGTCCGTGATGCGGACGACAGTGTGATGCTGACGATGGCCGCGCGAACGCTTGGAGTTCTGACGACGACGCTTCTTGAAGGCGATGACCTTCTTGCCGCGGTTGTGCTCGACAACTTCAGCCTTGACGATGGCACCCTTGACGAAGGGAGCACCGAACTTGGCGTCGGCACCTTCGCCAACAACGAGAACTTCGGTGAATTCTACAGTTGCGCCTGCCTCTGCTTCCAGCTTTTCGATGGTCAGCACGGCGTCGGCCGCTACGCGGTACTGCTTACCGCCGGTCTTGATGACTGCGAACATTTTTTATCCTTTCATGTTCGTTCCGGCTCTGCCCGCCAAAGCAAGCTGGCCGTCTTTTTATCAGTCGGAGTAGCGGAAATCCGTCAGGGCCGAATGCCCGTGGAATGTCTGCCGGTGAAACCGCCATTTGAAAGGCGGCATAAACAGAAGGCGCACTACGCCATCAATTTGGGTGCCGATTACGCGAGACGCCGGTTTATGTCAAGATGAAGACGGCTTGAAAAGTAACTGTAATGCCGAGAATTTCATGCTTTTTCGGCAGGTGCGGCAGTCAGGTCTCGAAATTTGTTCAGCAAGTGTTTATATGGGCCTTCCAACAAGGAGCAGAAATGGCCCGCATAGACAAGACCGACGATTGGCGGGACCGCCACGCGCCGACACTTTCCGCCTTTGAGTCGCTGGCGATCGAGGCATATGGCCACCTGCCGGAAGAATTTCGCGCACTGACCAAGGATCTCATCATCGAGATCGCCGATTTTCCGACCGACGACGTGTTCGAGGACATGGCGCTCGAAACGCCATTCGACCTGCTCGGCCTTTTCGAGGGGCGCGGCATCTCCGAGCGTTTCACCATGGAAACCGGCGAGATGGTAAACCGTATCACGCTTTATCGCCGCCCTATTCTCGACTACTGGGCCGAGAACGAGGAGACGCTTGGCGATATCATCACCCATGTCCTCATCCATGAAATCGGCCATCATTTCGGCCTGTCGGATGACGACATGGAACGCATCGAAGAAAGCGCCGACGAGGCCGCCGACGATCGCTGATCGGGGCGGCTACCATCAGTTACTGCTCTCCGAGCTTCATGTCCGGATGGTATTCCTTGCCCTCAACGACCTTGGTCACCGCCTGGCCGCAATGCATGACACCTGCTGCCGCATTGAATGCGTAGCTTGGTGAACCCGCCAGTTCCCAGCCCTTGTTCAAGGCTTCGGTAACGCGATGACAAAATTTGGCGTCGTCAGGGCCGGTAATGAAACGATAGACCTTCACGTCTCTTTTTCCTTTCTCGCGGCGATGATATCGGCCATGGCGACCAGCCTCTCGGCCTCAGCCACATGCAGCCGCTCGATCATGCGTCCGTTCATGTTGATGACGTTCAATTCCACAGATTCGGGCGTTGTGAAAGCGGCAATGATCTGGCGTGCATCCCTTATCGCCGTCTCATCCGGACCGAAATGGCGATTGGCGCCGTCAATCTGGGCAGGATGGATCAGCATCTTGCCGTCGAAGCCCATGGCTCGACCCTGTTCACATTCAGCTTCGAAAGCCTCCATATCGCGAAAATCATTCGACACGCTGTCGATGACATCCAGACCGTAGGCACGGGAGGCAAGCACGACCTGCATCATCCAGGGAACGAGGTAGGTTCGGCCCGGCCCGGCCGGAACCCGCGTTTCCTTGCGCAGATCGTTAAGACCGATGACAAAGGCTTCAAGCCGCGAATCCGGCGTATGCGCAGCATCCGCGATTGACGCGGCGTTCAGAACACCAAGGGGCGTCTCGATCATCGCCCAGATTTTCAGCACCTCAGGCGCATCGGCCTCGGACAGCAGATCGGCCAGATCATGGATGGCATTAGGCTGCTCCACCTTCGGCAACAGCACCGCATCCGGCTTGCAAGAGAGGACCAACTGCAGATCCGCTCTCCCATCCGGTGTCGAAAGCGGATTGATGCGGATGATCGCTTCCCGCAGACCGAACGATCGCTGCGAGAACAGCTTTTCAAGATTATCCCGGGCCTTCCCCTTCATCTCGGGAGCAACGGAATCCTCGAGATCGAGGATGAAGGCATCACAGTCGAGCGTCGGGATCTTCTCCAGCGCGCGTTCGTTGATCGCTGGCACCGAGAGAATGGAACGGCGCGGTCTCGCAAGAATATTTTCTGAAAAACTGACCATGCCGCACTTGTGTCAAGCTTTTGTGACATCTGCAAGCTGACAATCCACCGAATCCTCTTGCAAGCCGGAAGAAGAAGGCCCACATTCGTCTGGAAAGAAAGGTTGAATCATGCAAGGCATCCGTTCATTTTTCATCGCCGCCTCCGGTATCGCAATTCTGGCCATGGCGGCTCTTTTCACGGCCTCGCTCACGGTGGCTTTCATCGGCGTGCTCGCGGTTATCAGCGCAGCCCGGATTTTGACCGCGCGTCTGAAACCAGCTCCCATTCCGGTCAAGACCCGCAACCAGCGCGACATGCGCGTCTGGAACGACGGCAAGGGCACCATCATCGATCTCTAAGGTCGGTTAACCGGGAAAAAAGCCGGTGCGCCTCATACGGCGTACCAAAGAGCCCCTGTTTGCGCTTCTAAAGTTCCGCGTTTTAGAGTAATTCGAGGCTTGAACGTCGGGAAGCCGCCGCTGGCTCTAGAACCGTTCATGGTAAACACGGAAAGCGACAGATGGAAAAATTCACCAAGCTGACGGGCGTCGCCGCGCCCATGCCGGTGGTCAATATCGACACCGATATGATCATTCCGAAAGACTATCTGAAAACCATCAAGCGCACCGGCCTTGGCAAAGGCCTTTTTGCCGAGTCGCGTTATCTTGAGGACGGCTCGCCTAATCCGGATTTCGTCCTGAACAAGCCCGCCTATCAAAATGCTCAGATTCTCGTCGCTGGCGACAATTTCGGCTGCGGTTCGTCGCGCGAGCATGCGCCGTGGGCGCTTCTGGATTTCGGCATACGCTGCGTCATCTCCACCAGCTTCGCCGACATCTTCTACAATAACTGTTTCAAGAACGGCATCCTGCCTGTCGTCGTCAGCCCGGAAAACCTCGAAAAGCTGCTGGACGACGCTTCCCGCGGATCGAACGCCGTTCTTTCGATCGACCTGGAGCGTCAGGAAATCAGCGGCCCCGATGGCGGCACGATCACCTTTGAGATCGATGAGTTCAAACGCCATTGCATGCTGAACGGTCTCGACGATATCGGCCTGACGCTTGAGCATGCGGGCGCCATCGATACGTTTGAAAAGACCAATGCCTCGGCCCGCCCCTGGGCCTGAGCCTGTTCGACGCCTTTGAAAAAGCCGATCCTGTACAAAACCGTACCGGATCGGCTTTTGCTTTGCTTGAAAAGCCCCTGAGGCGGAGATAAGAAGCCGTCGAACCGTCCGGCCGATGACACGCTCTGGCATGGACGCAAACGAGTTTGACGCCGCGCTCGCCGCAATCGAAAGACCCACCCGGTCCTTCAGGCGTGCGCCCAAGGAGGGGTCCCCATGACAGTCCGTTCGCTTTTCCTGCTACCCGGTGATGGTATCGGCCCTGAAGCCATGGCCGAGGTCCGCAAGCTGATCGACTATATGAACAGCGCACACAATGCAGGTTTCACCGTTTCGGAAGGCCTCGTCGGTGGTTCGGCTTACGACGCCCATGGTGTGGCGATTTCCGATGCGGATATGGAAAAGGCGCTTGCCGCCGATGCAATCCTGTTCGGCGCCGTCGGCGGCCCGAAGTGGGATGGCGTGCCCTACGAGCATCGCCCGGAAGCGGGTCTGCTGCGTCTGCGCAAGGATCTCGAACTGTTCGCCAACCTGCGGCCGGCCATCTGCTATCCAGCGCTCGCATCCGCCTCGTCGCTGAAGCCGGAACTGGTCGAAGGCCTCGATATCCTCATCGTCCGCGAGCTGACAGGCGGCGTTTACTTCGGTGAACCGAAGCAGATCATCGATCTCGGCAACGGCCAGAAGCGCGGCATCGATACGCAGATCTACGACACGTTCGAGATCGAGCGTATCGCCAGCGTCGCTTTTGAACTGGCCCGCACCCGCGATAACCGCGTCTGCTCGATGGAGAAGCGCAATGTCATGAAATCGGGCGTGTTGTGGAACCAGGTTGTCACCGAAACCCATGCTGCCAAGTTCAAGGACGTCCAACTTGAACATATGCTGGCGGATGCCGGCGGCATGCAGCTGGTGCGCAAACCCAAGCAGTTCGATGTCATCGTCACCGACAACCTGTTTGGCGATATGCTCTCAGACGTTGCCGCCATGCTGACAGGCTCGCTCGGCATGCTGCCGTCCGCTTCGCTTGGTGCCCCCGACGCCAAGACCGGCAAGCGCAAGGCCATGTACGAGCCGGTCCACGGCTCGGCGCCCGACATTGCCGGCAAGGGCATTGCCAACCCGATCGCCATGATCGCCTCCTTCGCCATGTGCCTTCGCTACTCGTTCAACATGGTGGACGAAGCTTCCAGACTGGAGACGGCGATTGCGAATGTGCTCGACCAGGGCATCCGAACGGCCGACATCATGGCCGATGGTTCCCGTCAGGTCAGCACCGCCGAAATGGGCGATGCGGTTCTCGCCGAAGTCAAGGCGCTTTCGGCATAAGATTTGAAACAGGCTGGGCAGGCGGCACGGTCGCCTGGCCATCTCCCTTCGGGAGAAGATGCTCGTAACGCCGGTCAGTCAGCGTCTTCAGAAATGCCACGATGGCGTCCACCCGCTTATCGTCCAGCGCCGGTGCCGATGTCAGCTCCGTCATGGCGATATTCTCAGGCACCTCGGGTGCATCCCAGGTCTTGCCGGTTTCCGGATTGATCTGACGGCTGGGCTTTTTGCTCTTATATTTCACATAGAACAGCACGACCGTGCGCAAATCCTTGAACACACCATTGTGCATATAAGGACCGGTGACGGCGACGTTGCGGAGCGTCGGCACCTTGAACTTGCCGCGCTGGGCAGGATCGCCGGCGACGGCGGGGTTCTGCGCCAGACCGAGATCGACTGCGCCGGGCTTCGAACCATTCACAGCCCTGACGGATGTATTGGCAGGAACGCCGATGTTAAAATATTTGTGGTTGGTGAAGAGGCCGTCTTCCAGACCCTTGGCACCACGGATTTCATGGCAGGTATTGCAATTGGTGAACTGCGTCGAGGAAATCAGCACGCGACCCAGTTCCTCCTGATCGGTAAGCTTTTCTTCACCGCGCAGGAAACGGTCATATTTGGAATCGAAGGTTGAGAATTCGTCCGAACGCTCGAAGCTCGCCAGCGCCCTGGTCATCGCGGCATAGGCGGTTTCGTCGCTCTGGAACACATCCTTGCCGAACTGCGTGCCGAAGGCCGCGACATAGTCGGGGTTTTCCTTCAGACGTTTGACAACGGATACCTTGTCCGGCATGCCCATTTCGATAGGGTTGAGCGGTGGCCCGCCCGCTTGATCCTCGAGCTGCGAGGCGCGACCGTCCCAGAATTGTCCGCCGACATACTCTCCTGCTGCATTCTTGCCGAAAGGTGGCGTGAACTTCGCGTAGGCCGCCGTTGGCGCATTGCGGTCGCCAAGGGAGATGCCGTCATCACCGAGCGAGACATCCCGCCCCACTTTGTCGCTCTCCCGCGCATCGGAAAAGCCGGCGGCCTGCATATGGCAGGTGGAACAGGCCATCGTCCGGTTCATCGAAAGATTGGGATCGTCGAAGAGCGCCGCGCCGAGCTTTTCCAGTGTCGCATAGTCCTCGCCCCCGTGGGCATCCATCGCTGAATGGCCGACTGGCACCATCGAGATGCTCATAACAAGGACGGCAAAGACGAGAAAACCGGGTTTGACCATAGGCAGGCACGCTCGATATAAATGCGCGATATCAATTTCGGGTTGGACAATGCAGTGGGCCTAGTCGCTCACCGTCACCGGCCACGAAGAACGCAATACCGCGGTTCCCCATAGGCTCTTGCAGACCTATAGCACTTTCCCGTGATCGGCACATAGAAACTTTCGCTGGGCGCTCCACTTTGCCGCAGCCGCACACGTTCAATTCATCAATTGCCTCTGGCGATCGCGTGGAAAAATGTGCCGGAGACACTTCCTCTCCTGCCGCCCGATGGCCCGAGCGGCCGGCCCTGCCCATCGGCAATCTGGGCAAATGGCTCATCACGACCGGGATCGGTAACGCGGGCGTAATGAAATTCGTGGCCGCGCAGCACAACACCAGCCGTACCAAGCGGCCCATCTGCCGCAATGGTCGCCTGCCGGTAGCCAAGGTTCATCTTGCGCGTGGCAAAGCTGGTGGCATGCGACAGAAGCCCGGTCATCGGGTGGTCGACGCCGTCGGCATCCTCCAGCGCCTCGCCGAGCACCATGTAACCGCCGCACTCGCCATGAACAGGCTTTGCCGCAGCAAATCTGGCGATCCCCGCCTTGAAACCAGCGGCATCGGCGAGCTTGCCGGCATGAAGCTCGGGATAACCGCCCGGCAGCCAGCAGATATCACAGCTGGCGTCGGGCGCCTCGTCCGCAAGCGGCGAAAACGGAATGATCTCTGCACCTGCTGCGCGCCAATGCGCTTTCAGGTGCGGATAGAGAAAGGTGAACGCTGCATCCTCGGCCAGGGCAATGCGCTGGCCGGGCGGAGCGATGGCCATCTCTCCCGAGCCGGCAGGAACATTCACCGGTGCCGCAAGGGACAGCAGAACGTCGAGATCGATGGACTTCTCCATCACATCCGCCAGCCGTTCGATGTGGGCCTCAATTTCCGGATGTTCGCTGGCCTGTACCAACCCCAGATGTCGTTCAGGAAGGACGAGCGACGGGTCTCTCAGCACACATCCGGCGACGGAAAGGCCGATCTTTTCGATGGCCTCCGTGCACAACGTCCGGTGTCTTTCGCTGCCCGCCCGGTTCAACACAACGGCGGCCATGGTCACCGCAGGATCGTAGTGGGCAAAGCCATGAGCAATGGCGGCCGCCGTTTGCGACTGGCCGGACACATCCAGCACCAGAAGCACGGGAATGCCGAAGAGCCGCGCCAGATCCGCCGCCGATCCGGTGCGATTTTCCGCTCCCGGGATGCCGTCGAACAGGCCCATGGCGCTTTCAATGAGAACAAGCTCCGCATCCCCTGTCTGTTCGGAAAACAGATGGCGCAGCAAGTCCGGCTGCATGGCCCAGCTATCGAGATTAAGGCCAGGTGTGCCTGTCGCAAAAGCATGGAACCCCGGATCGATGTAATCCGGGCCGGTCTTGATGCCGCGCACCTTGATGCCGCGTCGGGCAAAAGCGCGAAGCAGGCCGATCGTCACGCTTGTCTTGCCTGAGCCGGAGCGTGGAGCGCCAATGATGATTGCCCGCGCCGTCATGAACCGAAAACCCCGAGGCGCGACCGCATCGAAACGATCTCGCCGATAACAATCAAAGCCGGCGCTTCGAAATTTTCCCGGATTGCATCGTCAGCTATGCTCTCCAGCTTTCCGATGAATATCCGCTCCTGCGGAGTGGTGGCGGACATGATGACCGCGACCGGCGTGTCGCCGGAACGTCCACCCTGCATCAGAAGCCCGGCAATCGTGCCGATATTCTTGAGCCCCATGTAAACGACGATGGGTTCGCGGGTCTTCGCCAGTGCCGGCCAATCAAGGTCCTCTTCTGTGCCCGCTGCATGGCCGGTTGCCAGCGTCACGGCGCGGCTGATGCCGCGCATCGTCGCTGGAATTCGCGCTGACGCAAGAGCGGTGAAGGAGGACGTCATGCCAGGCAGAATACGAAAAGGGATGCCGGCGGCAACAAGCGCCTCTGCTTCTTCACCCCCACGTCCGAAAACGAACGGGTCACCGCCCTTCAGCCGCAAGACCTTCTTTCCCTGCCGGGCAAAATCGATCAACGACGCAGTGATATTGTCCTGTGTCGCGGAAGGCTTGCCGCCCCTCTTGCCGGCAAAAACGATCTCGGCCTGCGGCCCAAGGGCAACGACATCGTCACTGACCAGCGCATCGCGCACGATGACGTCGGCCTGGGAGAGCGCCAGTGCCACTTCCAGCGTCAGATACCGCACATCACCCGGCCCGGCGCCTGCCAGCCAGACGTGCCCGCCCTCGAAAACGGGGCTGTTTGCGGCGATGCTGTTTATGATCTTCGGTATCGACATTCTTCCCGGCTGCTTTTAAACGATGACTGAAAATGCCGTCGCGGCTATAGAAATTCACATGGATACGGATGGAAAGACCCTTCGCCGCGGCTGGACCACGGGAACCTGCGCGGCGGCAGCCTCGAAGGCGGCCTGCGCCGCCCTTTTGACCGGCGAGTTTCCTTACCCTGTCGAGGTCGAACTTCCAAGCGGCGCACGACCTGCATTTTCCCTCGCCACCGAGGAAAGGGGTAAAAACTTCGCCCGTGCAGGCGTGATCAAGGACGCGGGCGACGATCCCGACGTTACCCACGGCGCGTTGATCGAGAGCACGGTGCGGCCGGGAAGGCTGGGAAGCGGCGTCACTTTCAAGGCAGGCAAGGGCGTCGGCACCATCACCCGTCCGGGCCTGCCGCTGCCGCCCGGGGAACCCGCTATCAACCCTGTACCGCGGCGGATGATCGAGGCCGCCATTCGCGAGGTCGCGGGAGACAATGCCGATTTCGAGGTGGAGATTTCCGTCCGCGATGGGGAGCGGCTGGCTCAAAAAACCCTGAACGGCAGGCTCGGCATCGTTGGCGGAATTTCTATCCTCGGCACCACGGGTATCGTCATTCCCTTTTCCTGCTCGGCCTGGATTCATTCCATCTGGCGCGGCATCGACGTCGCGCGGGCAACCGGCTGCACTCATCTTCTCGGCGCTACCGGCGATACCTCCGAAAAAGCCGGGCAGGCGCTTTACGATCTGCCGGAAACCGCGCTGATCGACATGGGCGATTTTATCGGCGGCATGCTGAAGTATCTGCGCAGCCATCCGGTCGAGCGGGTGACGATTGCGGGTGGCGTTGCAAAGATGACCAAGCTCGCCCAAGGGATGCTCGACGTGCATTCCAAAAAGGGTCTGGCTGATCTTGATGCGCTGGCGGAACTGGCGACAGAAGCCGGGGGGGACGAAAACCTCGAAATGGCCATCCGTGAAGCCAACATGGTCTCGCATGCCTTTCAGCTGGCAGACCGGGCCGGCATAGACCTCGGCGCAATTGTCGCGGAAAAAGCGTGGGTGACTGCGGCGGCAGCGCTGAAAACCCCCGCCATTGCTCTGGATATTCTTGTGTTCGATCGTCAGGGTGCGCTCAAGGGGCGCACCGCCTCCACACCGTCGCATCAGTCCGCGGCATCCTCCTTTGGAGACCGGAACCGCCGGACGTAATCGGCGCTATAAAGCGCACTTTCGCGAAAGTCAGTCGCGGCAAGTCCACGACCGACGAAGATCAGCGCGGTGCGCTCCACCGGCTCGGCGGCGAGCTTTCCCTCAATATCGAACAGCGTTCCCCGGATAATGCGCTCATCCGGCCATGAAGCGCGAACGACGATGGCGACCGGACAATCGGAGCCATAAAGCGGTGTCAGCTCTTCCACCACCTTGCCGATGGCATGAATGGCAAGATGGATGGCGAGCGTCGCGCCCGTTTGGCCGAAAGCCTTCAGCGTTTCACCGTCAGGCATTTTCGATGCGCGCCCTGAAATCCGCGTCAAAACAAGGCTCTGCGCCACTTCCGGCACCGTCAGCTCCCGCTGCAGGGTGGCGGCGGCGGCGGCAAAAGATGGCACGCCCGGCGTCACGGTGTAGTCGAGGCCAAGCCGCTCGAGACGACGAATCTGTTCACCCATGGCGCTCCAGACGGAAAGGTCGCCGGAATGAAGCCGCGCGACATCCTTGCCAGCTTTTGCAGCAGTCACGAATTCCGCCTCGATCTCATCGAGCGAAAGAGCTGAAGTATCAACGATACGGGCACCCGTCGGGCAATAATCGATTAGCGCTTTCGGAACCAGCGAGCCCGCATAAAGGCACACCGGGCAGGCCGCGATAAGATCGCGCCCGCGCACCGTGATGAGATCCGCAGCGCCCGGACCAGCGCCGATGAAGTGAACGGTCATTCTTTTTCTCCCTCTTCGATGGCGCAACCATTCTCGGCTAAGGCACCATCGGTCGTCGCCATCGCCACTGTTACGTTGCCAGCCACGAGACGCGGCGCGACCAGCCTTCCATTCTTTCCCGCTGCGGCAAGCGCTGCCGCTTCACTGACACTGGGCGAACCGGAATGATCGAGGCTCGCGCGCGATTGCGTGAGTGTTTTAGATGCAACCGCATCCAGCCGCGCCTGCGGGATGATTTTCAGCGGCAGCGACAGGCTTTGGGCCGCCTCCACCAATCCGGCCTCCCCGGCTTTGAGCGGGGCCGATGCCAGACACTCGGCCGCCATGCCAAAGGCGTTTTCCGCAACGCGGATGGCGGCGATGACGGCATCGGCGCTCACGCCCTTGCGACAACCTATGCCGGCCACGGTCACCATGGCTTGACCCAGCTCCACTGCGTCACCGGCATTGCCGGGCGCCAGCCCGACATGGTGCCGACAGGCGTGACCCGCGCCACGTCGAGCCGGATCAACGAACCGCCAAGCCGGGCATGGGCGGCAAGCAACATGGCTTCCATCTCCAGCGTCACCGCATTGGCAACCAGCCGCCCGCCGGGCTTCAAGGCCGCCCGCGCAGCGTCCATCACGCCCGCTTCACTGCCGCCGCCGCCGATGAAGATCGCGTCCGGCGCGGGCAAGCCTTCAAAGGCTTCAGGGGCCGTTCCGATGAGGACTTCGAGCCCCGGAACACCGAAGGCCTCAGCATTGCGGGCCACACGTTCGGCCCTATCCGGGTGCTGCTCGATGGCGATAGCGCGAAGCGAGGGGTGCGACAACATCCACTCGATGCCGGTTGAGCCTGAACCGGCGCCTACATCCCACAGCAATTCGCCCCGCCGGGGAGCGAGCGATGACAGTGTCACGGCTCTAATTTCGCGCTTGGTGATCTGCCCGTCATGTTCAAACAGGGCGTCATCGAGACCGTGGCCGAACGGCAGGACACGCGCACCCTTGGCCTCGACAACCTCAATCGCGACCACATTCAGCGGGTCTATGTCTTCAAGGACGAAATCGGCCGCCCTGACCTGCCGCCGCTGCTCTCGCTCTCCGCCGAGCGCTTCGAGCAAGATGAATTTCGATTGGCCAAAACCGAGGTCAGACAGCAAATTGGCAATCAAAGCCGGGGCATGCGCGTCAGACGTCAGGGCAATGATGCTCGCACCCGCATGGAGATGCGGCCGCAGAAGATCGATGGAACGACCGTGCAACGAAACGCACTCAGCTGATTGCAGCGCCCAGCCAAGCCGCGAAGCCGCGAGCGAGAAGGCAGAGGGCGAGGGATGGCAAACCGTCTCGTCAGCCTCGATTTGCCGCAAAAGTGTGACGCCGACCCCAAAAAAGAACGGATCGCCTGACGCTAGCACACAGACTCGCCTGCCGCGCAGCGCAACGACATCGCTCACCTCAGTATCAAACGGCACCGGCCAGGGTCGAGCTTCACCGCGAATAGCCGCGGCTGCCAACTCCAGATGGCGTTTGCCGCCGAAAACCACCTCGGCCGCTTCAATCGCCGCAATCGCCTTGCTGCCCAGTCCTGTCAGCCCATCTTCACCTATGCCGACGATGGAGAGCCACGGTTTTTCTTTCTTTTCTTTGGACGCCCTATTTTTTGTGGAAGCTCGTCCCGTTCCAGAATATTCAGACATCATGACACGCTCCATACTCATCCTTGGCGGCACGGCGGATGCCCGGATACTGGCAGGCCGGCTGGCGCAGGAATCCGGTTGCCGCATTCTGCTCTCCATGGCTGGCAGAACACTTTCGCCTGTCGAACAGCCGGTGCCGATGCGCAGTGGTGGCTTCGGTGGCGCCGACGGTCTTGCGGATTTCCTTCGCAGCAGGGGTTTCGACATTCTCGTGGACGCAACTCATCCCTATGCGGCGAGAATTTCCGCCAATGCCGTTGAGGCGGCGCGGTTCACCAAAGTGCCGCTTGTCGTCCTTTCCCGGCCTGCCTGGCAGCGCCAGCCGGGTGACATATGGCATGAGGTGAGCAGCGTCGAACAGGCTGTGGCGGCGATCGGAAGCGAAAGCAAACGCGTGTTTCTGGCTTTGGGACGGCAGGAGCTTCTTCCTTTCGAAGCCGCACCCCAGCACCATTATCTCATCCGCAGCGTCGACCCCGTGGATCCGCCTTTGATCCTCCCGCAGGCGCGGTACATGACCGCACGCGGTCCCTTCGCGCTGGAGGATGAAATCCGCATGCTCGCCGGGAACCGGATCGACACTCTGGTTTCGAAAAACTCGGGCGGCGGTGCGAGCTATGGCAAGATCGATGCTGCGCGGCGGCTGGGCCTGCCCGTCATCATGATCGAGCGGCCGCAGCAGCGAAGCGACCCATCCACGAGTGCCGTCACCGTGTCGGACATTCCCGCTGCGCTCACCGCCATTGCCCATCAGCTTTCTCTTTTCGAAGAACGCGGTGAATAAACGAGCGGGTCCTTGCCGGGACGTTCAATCAGACGGGTTTCCACCGAGCCGACGATGATACAGGTGGCCATGTCAGCCATATCGCTCGCCGCATCGATGAGCGGCACGACGCGGATACGCTCGTCTTCCCGACCAGCCGCACGGCCGAAGATAACCGGCACCGACCCCGGCAAATGCGCCCGCAAAAGATCAAGGGCGGTGGCAAGCTGATGCGGCCGGGCTTTGCTGACCGGATTGTAGAAGGCCATGACGAACCCGGCTTCCGCCGCCGCGATCAGCCGTTTTTCGATAATGCCCCAGGGTTTCAGATTATCCGACAGCGATATGGCGCAGAAGTCATGTCCGAGCGGCGCGCCGGCCCTTGCCGCAACCGCGAGCATCGCCGTCACGCCCGGTATGACGGAAAAATCGATCTCGCGCCATTCCGCTGGCCCCTTTTCAATGGCCTCGCAGACCGCAGCCGCCATGGCGAAAACACCGGGATCACCGCCCGAAACCACGCAAACCTTGCCGCCCTCGGCCGCAAGCCGCAGAGCCTGCTCGGCGCGGGAAATTTCCTCTCGATTGTCGGAGGCATGGCGACGCTGGTTCGGCCGAAGCGACAGCCGCTCGATATATGGAAAATAACCGAAAAAATCGTCGGAATCCTCGACGGCAGCGAGCGCTTCCGGCGTTATCTGGCCCCGATTGCCTGGGCCAAGACCGACGACGACGAGCCTGCCCGTCATGGCTTTTCACCAGCCAAGGGTCTTGTTTTCCATCCAGGAACTAGAACCAGCGAAAAATATGGAGCAGGCGACGCATCTCGCTCGACAAGCCGCACCGCATGGCTGTTGGTCATGGTGCCACGCTCGACATAAAGCGCGTCGTCGAGTTTACCGGCCTTTTCCAGCGCCCGGCGGATTTTCGGCAGATTGCGCCCGACCTTCATGATCACCGCCCCATCCGTGCCGGACAGGCGGTCCGTCAAGACGTCTTCGCCGAGCGTGCCGGGAAGCACGCTTAAAATGTCGTCGCCTTGCACCAGCGGCAGTCCAGCCATGGACCAGCATCCCGACATGGCGGTGATGCCAGCCACGACCTCCGCGGGATAAGACGGCGCCAGCCGCAGATGCAGGTGCATATAGGAGCCATAGAACAGCGGATCGCCTTCGGACAGCACGGCAACATTACGCCCGGCTTTAAGATGCACGGCAATATCCTTCGCCGACTGATCGAAAAAAGCCGCGATCGCATCCCGGTATTCGCCACCGTTTTTGTCGCTTTCGACGGTGACAGGGTAAACCAGCGGCATTTCCAGCGTGCCGGGACGAATAAAAGCTTCGACAATGCCGCGACCGTTCCCGCTGCTTCCCTTCTTGCAGAAAAAGGCAAGAACATCGGCATTTTCGATGGCCCGCACGGCTTTCAGCGTCAAAAGCTCTGGATCGCCGGGGCCGGTGCCAACGCCAACAAGCTTGCCCATGGGATGTTCAAGAAGTGCCGCGCTCAAAGGCCTGCCCTCGCAACCGCGTTGATCGCCGCGGCGGTCATGGCCGAGCCGCCCAGACGCCCCTTGACGATAGCATAGGGAATAGCGAGCGAACTTGCCTCCAGCGCGTCCTTCGATTCCGCCGCACCCACAAAACCAACGGGCATGCCAATGATGGCGGCCGGGCGGGGAGCGCCATTTTCCAGCATCTCAAGGAGATAGAACAGCGCAGTCGGCGCATTTCCGATAGCGACCAGCGCGCCGTCCAGCCTGTCCGCCCATAGATCAAGTGCGGCGGCGGAGCGTGTATTGCCGATCCGTTTCGCAATCTCGGGCGTGCGCGCATCGCGGAGGGTGCAGACAACCTCATTACTTGCCGGAAGACGGGCGCGCGTCACGCCGTGGGCAACCATTTCCGCATCACAGAGAACAGGTTTGCCGGCTCGTAGAGCACCGCGTGCAGCGGCGACGAAATCCGGTGAAAAGCGGAAGTGGGCTGCCGCTTCCACCTGCCCACAGGCATGGATCATGCGAATGGCGATATCTGCCTGTTCATCGCTGAAGGCGGACAAATCCGCTTCTTCACGGATGATGGCGAAGGAGCGCTCATAGATCGCATTGCCGTCGTGAATATAGTCATAGTGGGTCATCAGTCATCCTGTCGAAGCGCCGCAACGATTACCCCTTTGCCCCGCCGGGCAAGAAAGGCAGCGGCGTTTTCTCCGGGCTTATGTTCTTTTTCGTAAAGACGGGCAAGTCGCGAAAGCGCCGTCCTGCGATGCTGAAAAGGCAAAATGCCGTGAGGCAAGTCGCCGGCACGGCCCGAAATGGAAAATGCCAGGCCTTCGGCGTTGCCGGAAAGTGTCAGAAGTGCCGTTCCGGGATGCGCACATCCCTTGCCGCAGCCGGAAATATGAAGCGTGAAAGAGCCATCCAGCAGGGAAGGGCATTCTTCAGCCGCAAAGGCTGCAAGCTCATGGGTCGGAAAGAAAGCAGACCCGCATCTGGGTGCCCCCGCGCACACGGCAACCGAAGAGCGCGCGTCCCGAACAGCAGTGATAAAACCCGTCTCGCGCGCCACCGCAAGCAAGTGGCCGCAGGCCGTCACAGGACCGAAGAATAGCAGGTTATGGTTCGGCGATGGCCGCAACGTTTCGATACCGAGCGCACCAGCCTGCTCGCAAAGCTTCGCCAGCTCGGAAGCCGGGAGTTGTCCGAAAGCAGGGGCTATACCCACACCAAAGCAATCCACTGCCGTCGTCATCAGTCCCAGTGGCAGAGACTTATCAGCGGTTTCATCGGCAACGTCCACATCCAGCAGGCGATCGCCACAGATCGACCTCATCGAAGCATGATCCAGATCGCGGCCGCGGGCAAGCGGTCCTCGGGCAGCCAGATGGACAAGCAGGGAGACGACGATATCCGCCGCCGCTTGCGTCTCCACCAGTCCCACTCTCGTTGCCGTCGGCTCCGGCCCGCCGAGCATCAATTGCCAGAGGGTTTTGCCGCTGAGCGATGCTGCCTTCAGGCGAATATCGGCGACCAAACCGCCCATGGGCAGGCGGCCGCCCCCATCAACGACAACCGACATCTTGGCGGCAAGTTTTTCATGAAGTCGAAGCCGGCCGGCCTCTTGCCGAATTGCTGCGGCGAGCGGGCGGGCATCGATAACTTCCTTATCATCCCGACCGGCGAGAGGCGAGGTCTCTACCGCAAGTCCGTGACGAAGCGGCAGGTCCAGCGCCAGCACGTCCTTCTCCAGCGCAATCGCACTGTCGGGCGTCAGACCGCGAAATTGCAGACCGCCGCGGGCGGTGATGTCGATCAATCCGTTGCCATGTCGCTCAGCAAGTTGGCAAAGCGCCGTCATCTCCCGCGGGGAGATATCGGCCTCAAAAGCAATTCGCGACAAAAGTCCGTCGCCGGTCCGCATGGGGGCGGAAAGGGCGGGGCAGACGCCACGGCGGCCAAACGGCTGAACGGTATCGGCGGCGACGGCCATCAGGCCTTTCTCCTTTCGGAAAAGGGCAGGATCAGCATCTCCAGTTCGGCATCAACCGCATTTCGGCGGCTGTGCCACAACCCACGACGGCGTGCGGATAAAAAGCGTTCTGCCATGACCCGCGCGGCTGTCGGGTTTTCTAGAAGAAGAAAGTCGCGCACGGCTTCGTCACCCAAATAGGCGTCATAGAGGGATTCGATCAGAGATGAGGACACGACATGCGTCGTCTCCGCAAATCCGATCAGACGGTCGACGGTTTCAAGCAGTTCT
>NZ_JBQYSN010000070.1:0-26249 GCF_052686535.1 Agrobacterium sp. DKPNP3
CCGGGGTGCCAGGAGCCTGGGGATGGACAGGTGCTGCCGCCGCACCGGCAGCGGACGCCACGGCGGGATCCACATAATGGCCGGGCTGGGTGGCGGCGGCAGACGCTGGCGCCTGGGGCTTTTGCGGCGCGGCAATTTCCGGCTTTTTAGCGGCGGCGGCCATCTCGTCATCGGTCACTGCCGAAACGCATCCGGAAAGCCCAAGCAGCGAAACAGCGGCGAGAAAACGCTGACAGACAACGCGTCCTTTCGCGCTTTCGACAGATTTCATGGGTGCCTCCGTATCTTGCATTTACAACAGCAGCACGGGAACGGAATCGTGTGCTTTTCCAAAACGGAACAGGCCGTTTTTGATTCGCGGACTATGCCTCATCCTTTCGGGACAAGGCAAGAGCACCCGAAAACGCCGCTACCTCACCGGATAACCCTACCAGGAGCCGGTGTTCTGCATAGATATCCACGGCTCGGCTGGTGCGAGGCTTTCGCCTTTCTGCAAAATTTCGAATGAAATGCCGTCCGGTGAGCGCACGAAGGCCATGTGGCCGTCCCGCGGGGGCCGGTTGATGACGACGCCGTTCTCCTGCAGGTGCGCGCAGAAGTCGTAGATATTGTCGACTTCATAGGCCAGATGGCCGAAGTTGCGACCGCCCGTATAGTCTTCGGTATCCCAGTTATAGGTGAGCTCCAGGCAGGGAGCCTTGTTCTCCTTCGCCACAGCAATGTCATCACGCGCGGCAAGAAACACCAGCGTAAACTTGCCCTTTTCGTTCTCGATCCGGCGTATTTCCGTCATGCCAAGCAGGTCGACATAGAATTTCAGTGATTCGCCAAGGTCTTTGACGCGAACCATCGTGTGCAGATACCGCATTTTAGTTCTCTCCATTACAAGGTCCGGAACCGATAAACGCCTGATGGCAAGCCCCGGACAAGGACGGCGACATAAAAGCAGCTGCGTAAATCAAAAACTAGGGCTTGCGTGAAACCGTTACCAAGATGTTAATCTGGCGCCTGGGAATCAGTTGACCGGTGTGTGGCGCGTAATCGAGGGGTTGGCAGGATATGGCTGATAGGATGTCATCGAAAACGATAGTCGATGTCGAGGACCTTTCGGGCGATGCCGTGGACCTGACCGAAATCACCGGTGTTGTAAAGTGGTTCGATGTCGCCAAGGGTTTTGGCTTCATCGTGCCCGATAATGGCACACAGGATGTGCTCCTGCACGTCTCCTGCCTGCGTCGCGACGGTTACCAGACAATCCTTGAAGGCACGCGCATCGTCGCCCTCATCCAGCGGCGCGACCGCGGCTTTCAGGCGTTCCGCATTCTCTCCATGGACCAGTCGACCGCCGTTCACCCATCGCAGCTGCCGCCGGTGCGCACCCATGTCCAGGTGACGCCGTCCAGCGGGCTGGAACGGGCCATCGTCAAGTGGTTCAACCGCACCAAGGGTTTCGGCTTCCTGACGCGCGGCGAAGGCACGGAAGATATCTTCGTGCATATGGAAACGCTGCGCCGTTTTGGCCTGACGGAGCTCCGCCCCGGCCAGGTCGTGCTGGTGCGTTATGGCGATGGCGACAAGGGCCTCATGGCGGCGGAAATACACCCCGACAACCCGGTTTCGATGGGGATGTCGCACTAATGTCCGCCCTGCCACAGTTGCTGAAGAGCGCCGTCGCGGCGCTTCTTTTTTTCGCATTTGCCAGCGCCGCGCAGGCGCAGGAACGCGTGACCTTCACTTCCGAGCCGCTGGCGATTGAGACAGCGGAAGGAAAAACATACGATTTCACCGCCGAACTGGCATTGAACGATGCCCAGCGGGAACAGGGGCTGATGTTCCGCAAGTCAATGCCGCCTGACCACGGCATGTTGTTCGATTTCGATGAACCACGCGCCGTCGCCATGTGGATGCGCAATACGCTGATCCCACTCGACATGCTGTTCATCGGCAGCGATGGCCGAATCACCCATATCCACGAAAATGCGGTTCCGCATTCCGAAGCGATCATCAGTTCCCGTGGACCGGTCAAATTTGTGCTGGAGTTGAATGGCGGCGCCGCGCAACGCTATGGCATCAAGCCGGGCGATATGGTTCGCAGCGCGCAAATTGGCAACCGGAAGTGATCCTGCCGCGTTATTGCGTTTGAATGCGCCGGACGAAATGTCGCCCGGCTCTCGCAATAATCAGTAAACCGGCTCGATATGGCTCAAAATCCGGCAATTCGAAATGGAAGCGGCAAGGTTAATGGCGATATCGATCGCCTCAACGGAGTCAGCCGTGCCTTCGAGATAAATCGTGTCGTTCTCGACGCTTGCGGAAATACGCGACTTTTCAAGACCTGATTCGAAGGCCAGTGCCGAGGTGATCGCCTGGCATACGCCTGCCATGCGGTCGCCGAAGAAGCTTTCCTGAATGCCTGACATATTGAACATGTGCGTTCTCCTTCTTATGGACATACCAACGCATGAGCGCCAGTTTTGTTCATCTCCGGTTCATCTATTCGTTCATCTTCCATTCATCTTGAAAAAATGGAACCCCCCTGCCGATCACATTTTAGGTGATCGGGAACAATTCCGTGAGGCCGGCATTACGCGCATGGGAGTTGGGAAGGCCTGCAGAGCAGGTAGAACAGGGAGGAGAATGGCATGCTGATTCATAAAACGGAGCCATGTCACCACGCCTCGTGGATGAAGCCTGTGGCGATACATCTTCCGCTTTCGGCGGCGGTGGAAATCTATAGCCCATTGGTGGCGCTCGACATGCTGATGTACCGCTGGCCCGAAGAACACGGGCCTGAATATGAGGAGGCGCGCAGGAACTGCCTCGATGCCATCGCCGGACGTTGCGATATCGAAAAGGCGAGAGAATCGTTTCTCGTTGCGAGCAGCCATGCGCATATCCTGAACGTGCACTGAAACTGACAACCATCATGAAGACTGGGCCCTTCGATACGGAGGGCTTTTCTTTTGCGCGGAACCCGATGGCCCGCCCCGTCATGATGACATGTAACTGTCACGCAAACGTTATAATCGGCAGAGACGAATTCCATGGAATCGGCGGCTGGACCGCCCCAACATCGGAAGTGGAACTGGCCCGCATGGAAACCGTCTTCGCTCTTTGCGCAACGCTGCTCATCGGCTTCAATCTTCTCGGAATCGTTCTCGCTGGCTGGCGGCTGATGCGGCGAGAGGCGGATAATGACCTTGTCAGGCAACGTCCGCCTGTCTCGGTCGTGGTCCCGCTGCGAGGGGTGGAAACCTTCACGCCGCTCACGCTTGCGCGCGCCTTCGAGCTGGACTGGCCAGATTATGAACTTCTCTTCTGCGTGGCCGACCAAGACGATCCCGTCATCGATGAAGTCCGCAGGGCTGAAGCGGCCCATCCGATGATCCCGACGCAATTGCTGACGGGTGATGATCGAATCAGTGCCAATCCAAAACTGAACAATTGCGTCAAGGGCTGGCGGGCAGCGCGACATGACTGGGTCATTCTCGCCGATTCCAACGTGCTGATGCCGACATCCTATATCACAACCATGATGTCAGCCTGGCAATCGGATAGCGGGCTCGTCTGCTCGCCGCCGCTCGGATCACGCCCGATCGGCTTTTGGGCGCATGTCGAATGCGCCTTCCTCAACGGTTCCCAGGGTCGCTGGCAATATGCGGCGGAAGCAATCGGAATTGGCTTCGCACAGGGCAAGTCGATGTTGTGGAACAAACCGTTCCTCGAAGACCATGGCGGAATTCGCGCACTGGCGGCGGAAATTGCCGAGGATGCAGCGTCGACGAAGCTCGTGCGAAGCGCCGGTCTTAAGGTGCATCTGGTTTCCACCCCGTTCGAACAGCCACTTGGCCGCCGCCACGCGGGCGAAATCTGGTCCCGCCAGGCGCGCTGGGCGCGGCTGCGCCGCGTGACTTTTCCCCACTACTTCGCCCCCGAAATCCTCACCGGTGCGTTGCCCCCGCTTCTCTTCGCCGTGGCAGCCGCCGCCATGATGGAGATGAGCCTCGTCGCAACCGCCTTTGCGGTTCTCGCGCTGATGTATGTGCCGGAACTCGCGCTTGCCGCCCTCAACCGCTGGCCTATCTCGTTCCACACGCTCCCCGCCATGATTGCGCGGGACATGGTCATGCCCCTCGTCTGGGCGAGAAGCTGGATCGGTACCGCCGTCGCGTGGCGCGGCAACGTCATGACGATAGGCACGGCGGAAAGCACGCTTGCAGGACCGCATGCCGAATAATCATTATGTTGGGAAGGATTACGCCGGAAAGCTGATATTCAGCTTTAAAATGGTCGGAGTGGAGAGATTCGAACTCCCGACCCTCTGGTCCCAAACCAGATGCGCTACCAGACTGCGCTACACTCCGCCGAGGCGATGGCTGGGGAATACACGGTTCACCCGCAGTCCGCAACAGGGAATTTCATCTTTATTGGGACAAGATGCCCTCGGGCGAAAGTGGACGGGTAAGCGGGCCCGCGCGATCCGGCTCCAAGGGGATAATCGTCTTGACTCTCAACTGAAGTCAGTCCATTTCAAATTCAACGTTCCTGACACGATTTGGTTATTCTATTCAGGTACGTGATGGATAATTTCGGGGTTATATGCCCCACTCGTCAACCGGAGCAGTTTCGACATGTCTGCGAAGATTTACCGCCCTGCAAAAACCGCCATGCAATCCGGCAAGGCGAAGACCAATGTCTGGGTTCTGGAATTCGACGCCGAGGTTCCGCGCAAGATCGATCCGATCATGGGCTATACCTCCAGTTCCGACATGAAGCAGCAGGTGAAGCTGACATTCGACACGCAGGAACAGGCCGAAGCCTATGCCCAGCGCAAGGGCATCGAATACCGCGTGATCCAGCCGAAGGAAGCAGCGCGCCAGGTGGTTTCCTACACCGATAATTTCCGTTTCAACCGCACCCAGCCCTGGACGCACTGAAACACCGCAGTTTTCGCCGGCAGCACCGCTGCCCGGCAAGACGGCCCCTTAGCTCAACTGGATAGAGCAACTGCCTTCTAAGCAGTAGGTCGCAGGTTCGAGTCCTGCAGGGGTCGCCACCTTCCCTCCAAGGCGTAAATCTTCACCGCGCCGCCGGAATCCAGATCGCGGACGTCTCGTCACCGTAAGGGATCGCATCGCCCTCCAGAACGCAGATGCCGATCCACGCGCAAACAACTGCATCCATCATGTCTTCGAAAGCCTTCATTTCCCATGCTCGCGCCCCGATGGGGGGAATGGCAAGAGCATCGGCAACACCGTCGATGCGGGCATCGAGATGCGCGATAATCGAGCGCCACACGTCGGTCAATTTCATGCGCCGAATGGGAATGGTATCTGATCGCCAGTAACTGCCGATTTTCGCATGTTTGTACGGCAGCCGCTTCTCGGATTTCGTCAGCTCAACCAGTGCGGGGTGGGGATAGACCTCGAGCAGACCGCGGTCAGAGACCTGCGTCGTCAAGAGCGGATATCCTGCATGCTCTAATGATAGCTTGAGATCGTCGCTGATCTTGCCTGGCCTGAGAGCATTCGGCGTGTGAGTGCCGCAGTAGCGGGCACCATAAGCTGAGGAAACCCTGTTGTCCGAAACCCGCCGAGCCGTTATCGGGGCATGTGACAGCGGCATATCAATTGCGACGAGGTTGACCTGACCGCCGAGCGCTTCGGCAGCATCCAGAAGCGCCGTCGCCTGTACAAACGAACCACGAGGACGGTCGGTCCGCGCAATTGCATCGTCCTGTCGTGCAAGAAAATGATCGTAAGAGGCGGCAACCGCGCGCAGCCGCCAGCATGAGCCATCCTTGACGACCAGGGCGACGCCGCTTGGCTCGGTTGCCGTCCATGCGGCGTCAATTCCCAATATTGCCGTCATACACCGCTTCCGGATTTCCGTTGCGAACGCGTTACCCCTGCCCCACGAACGTGAAATAACCCCAGACGGCCACAAAGAATGCGATGACCGCCGCGATCGTCAGCGCCTTTTTTGCCTTCGGCCCCATCGGTTCGCGTGGTTTTTTCGGCGGCACCGGTTTGCGGAACTTCACCACGTTGTCGTTCATTTCATCATCGTCCTGAATGTCGCTGCTGAAACCTCTGCCCAAAAGATGGCATCGGCTTTTCGAATACCTATCTCTAGCAGACCAGAACTATCATAAATATTACCAAGTTTTCACTTCACCCTTGGGGCAAGCTATGCCACTTCCCACAATCAGAGGAATATAACGGCGACAGACGGACGGACAAATCGGAGAGCGACGGCAACTCTCTGTAGTATTTTGAACTTTGCGAGTGACGAGAATGAATGACGCCAATACGAGTGGCAGCGATACCCAGCCCGATCTGCGCGAGATTTTGGGGACGACCAGAAACGGCCGCAAGAAAAAGTCGCGTCGGTTCCTCTATTTGGCAGCAGCCATTGTGCTGATTGGCGGCGGTCTTGGTTATTATTACCAATCACGCGCAGGCGGCGTGGCTTACACCTACACGACGGAACCCGCACGCCGTGGCGATCTCTCCGTCATCGTCACCTCCACCGGCTCGGTTCAGCCGACGGATCAGGTTGATATATCCAGCGAACTGTCCGGCACCGTGCGCAAGGTCAATGTCACCTATAACACGCCGGTCAAGGCCGGGGACGTCCTGGCGGAGCTGGATACCAACAAGCTGGAGGCCGACGTGCAGAGCGCCCGGGCAAAACTCGCCTCCGCCAAGGCCAGTGTGCTCAAGGCGCGCGCCGATCTCGGCTCGGCAAAAACCTCGATGGAGCGCCTGAGATCGCTGGTGCAGAACCGCGTCTCGAGCCAGCAGGATCTGGACGCCGCGCAGTTCACCTACGATGCGGCGGCAGCAACGCTTGACGTCAATGAGGCGAGCGTGCTTTCAGCGGAAGCGGATCTGCGGCTCGCCGAGGTCAATCTTGGCAAGGCCAAGATCGTCTCGCCCATCGATGGCGTCATCCTTACCCGCAGTGTCGATCCCGGCGCCACCGTCGCCTCCTCGCTTAATGCGCCTGTGCTTTTTACCATCGCCGGCGATCTGCGGCACATGGAGTTACAGGTCTCGGTGGACGAGGCCGATGTTGGCAAGGTCGATACAGGCCAGAAGGCCACGTTCAATGTCGATGCCTATCCCGACCGCAGCTTCCCGGCCGAGATAGAGACGGTGCGCTTTGCCTCGGAGACGGTTTCCAACGTCGTCACCTACAAGGGCATATTGACGGTCGACAACGCCGAACTGCTGCTGCGCCCCGGCATGACGGCAACCGCCAATATCGTCGTGGAGGACATCAAGGATGCCCTGCTGGTGCCCAATTCGGCGCTGCGTTACACGCCGCCGCGCGAATCCGCCTCCCGCGGCGGCGGGTTGATGAGCCTCTTCCGCCCGCCGCGCATGGGCCGCTCGCAGAACCGCGACACCGGCCAGGCAGCGACCGGCAAGAGAACCGTTTGGGTGTTGCGCAACAACGCGCCCGTCTCCGTCGCCATCGAAACCGGCTCCACCGACGGCCAGCATACCGTCGTAAAATCGAGAGAGCTGCAGGCCGACGACCAGGTGATTACCGACGCCACCGCGCGCAACGCCGGCTGAGGGAGGGCATGCGTTTGGAACAGCCGCCGCTCATCGAATTTCGTGACGTCGTCAAGCAATATGGCCGCGGCGAAGCGACGATCCGCGCGCTCGATGGCGTCAGCTTTTCCATTCGTGAAAAGGAATTCGTCGCCATCATGGGGCCGTCAGGCTCCGGCAAATCCACCTCGATGAACATCATCGGCTGTCTGGATGTGCCATCGGCAGGCGAGTATCTCTTCCAGGGCGTGCCGACCAGCGGCTTCGACAATGAGCACCTGACGCTGCTGCGCCGGCACATGCTCGGTTTCGTCTTTCAGGGCTTCAATCTTCTCTCCCGGACATCGGCCGTCGAAAATGTCGAGTTGCCGTTGATCTATCGCGGCATGAAGGCCTCGGAGCGTCGGGAGCGCGCCATGGAGGCGCTGGCGCAGGTGGGGCTCAAAGGCCGCGAAGATCACACCACGCAGGAGCTATCCGGCGGCCAGCAGCAGCGTGTGGCCATTGCCCGCGCCATCGTTACCCGCCCCGCCCTGCTTCTGGCGGACGAGCCGACCGGCAATCTCGACACGAAGACGAGCGTCGAAATCATGGAACTGATAACCTCGCTCAATCGCGACAAGGGCATCACGGTCGTCATGGTGACGCATGAGGAGGATATCGCCGCTTATGCCGGGCGTCTGCTGCGTTTTGTGGACGGCCACCTCGCCTCCGATAGCGCCGCGGACGAAAAGGAGGCATCGGATGTTCCTTGAAACGTCGCGTCTTGCGCTGCGCGCCATCAGCCGCAACCTTTTGCGCTCCTTCCTTACCGTGCTTGGCGTCGTCATTGGTGTGGCCGCCGTCATCGCCATGGTCACCATCGGCAATGGCACGACGGAACAGGTAAAATCGGAACTGTCACGGCTCGGCACCAACATGCTGTTCGTGCGTCCCGGCCAGTTCGGACCCGGCCGTGCCAGCACCGAAGCCAAGCGCTTCGATGACCGCGATGTCGAGGCCATCCGCAACCAGATATCGGGCATCCGCGCTGTCGCGCCGCAAAACCGCAGCGCTGCGGCAACCGTCATTTTCGGCGGCAAGAACCACCAGACGAGCGTCATCGGCACTACGAACGACTATCTGATCGCGCAGGACTGGACCATCGCGCTCGGTCGTGACTTTCAGCCTGCCGAAGATCGTGGCGGCCAGATCGGCTGCATCATCGGCGAGACCGTGCGACAGGAGCTCTTCGGGGCGGAGAACCCTGTCGGACAGACAATCCGCGTCAGCAACATCTCCTGCCCCGTCATCGGTGTTCTCGCCAGAAAAGGCCAGTCCGGCCTCGGTGACGATCAGGACGATACCATCATCATGCCGCTGAAAATCCACCAGCGGCGTATCGGCGGCACCACCACCATTTCCTCGATCATGGTCTCGGCGCAGGATGGCGTTTCCACCGCCAAGGTGCAGAGCGACCTGCAGAACCTGCTGCGCGAGCGCCGCCGCATCGGCATCGGCCGTGAGGACGATTTTACCGTCAACGACATGACGCAGATCGCGTCCGCCATGACCGGCACGACGACGCTTCTCACCGGACTTCTCGGCGCGGTTGCCGCCGTCAGTCTTCTCGTGGGCGGTATCGGCATCATGAACATCATGCTGGTTTCGGTAACGGAACGCACCCGCGAGATCGGCATTCGACTGGCGATCGGCGCGCTGGAAAAACAGGTGCTCACGCAGTTTCTGGTGGAGGCGGTGATGCTCTCGGCCTTCGGCGGCATCGTCGGCATCCTCACCGGCCTCGGCCTTGCTTATGCCGTTGTGGGTTATCTCAACGTGCCCTTCGTTACCAGCCCGTCCATCATATTCCTCGCCTTCGCCTTTTCGGCGGCCATCGGGGTGATATTCGGCTATTTTCCCGCGCGGCGGGCGGCGAGCCTTAGTCCCATCGAAGCCCTGAGACACGAGTGATCAATCCGGCCTAACGATCTGCGGCTTGCCGCCATTCCTCAAGCGCCAGTTCTACATCGGACTGGTAAGACGGCGGGTTGTTTCGCTGCAGGAGGGCGTGCAAATATAATTCAACGGCTCGCCTTTGAGCGTCGTTCAACAGCGCAAATTTCTCCGGGCGACCGCGCAGATGGGGCACGAACTCGTGCCGGTAACAACCGTCGAGATCGGCGATCATGTAGGCGGGTAGATGAAACCGCATTGCTTCGGCATCAAAAAACGCAGGGCTGGCGGAGTGGAGGTTCACGTCCTCCACCGTGATCGCAGACCAGTCGTCCTTTTCATCCTCGGCGCGGAGGGCGGCAAGCACATCATGGCTCGCGTAATCATCAATCGCGGCGGCCTCACGACGACCCACACCGCCGCCTAGGGTGACGTGCGCGAAAGCAGCTTTTACCGCCGCCCTTGCCGTGGCCGTGATCTCCCCTGCCGGTCTCATCACGTGAACCCCACGTTCAATGATGGCCCCCTTCGCCCCCGTCTCCACGCACCGTTGGCCACTCGCCGCCTTCGGTTCGTTCGAACTGAACGCCTTCCGTAGTGGTTGATGACGCGCGCCTGCGTGCTTTAGCCTCCCAAGAAAAGGAGAGGAAAAGAATACCGACAACCAACATCAGGCCGACCAGAATGCCGGCAGCAACGAGGCCAAGTGTCCAGACATCAATCGAGCTACTGCTATTCCCCACGCCGGCTACCCCCTCACTGAAACCATCCGCATTCAATCTTGCTCCATGACGTCAATCGGATAGGCTCTCCGGAAATCTACCGCATGGAGTCTCGATGTTCAAATCCGTATCCGATAGCGCTGCGGCTGCAGACGGCGGATCGCTTGCCCTTTTTGTGGAGCGACAGGACGGGCAGACGGAAGTGTTTGTGATCCATCGCTCGCTCGCATCGCGCGGGACGCCTGACTATAACAGGATCACGTCAAGCCTGCGGCCACTCTCTGCAGAAGATCGCCGGGAGATCGCCGCGGCTCTCGAACCGCTGTTGATGACCACGCCATCAATCCATCCGCTGGCCAATTTCATCGAAGCCTTCAAACAGCAGTCATGATCCTTGGGAAGTTGACTTTGCGTGAGACGCAGTCTGCGGAAAAAACCTGAAACATGTCATCCGTCATCCTCGGGCTTGACCCGAGGATCTACGAACGTCTCAAGCGATTTGACGGGGATGGATCCTCGGGTCAAGCCCGAGGATGTGACGACGTCGTGTCACATCAAACGCTGGCTTCTGCCTCACGCTGCTTTGCGAGCGCGGCGAGATCCGCAGGCTTCAGCTCAACCGATTCACCGCAGCCACAGGCAGACGTCTGGTTCGGATTGTTGAAGGTGAAACCGGAGCGCATCTTGGTCACTTCGAAATCCATCTGCGTGCCGAGCAGATAAAGCACGGCGGAAGGCTGAACCCAGACTCTCGCGCCTTCGAATTCCACCAGATCGTCCTTCGCATCCGGCTCGGTCACGAGGTCGATGGTATATTCCATGCCCGCGCAGCCGCCCTTCTTGATGCCGACGCGCACGCCCTTGGCGTCCGGTCCGGAATTTTCGACGATTGCCTTAACGCGAGAGGCCGCAGCCCCGGTCATGGTCATGATTGCAAAGCCCATGGGCCCATTCTCCTTCAACAATCGAGTTCAAGGCTCGATGCTTATGGAATTCAATTTAAGTGTGTGTGACGATGTCATCAAGGGATGACACCAGTCAAAATCAAATCAATACCAGCCGACGGCGACCTGCGCTTCTTCCGACATGCGATCCGGCGTCCATGGCGGATCGAAGGTCATTTCGACGGTGACGCCGGAAACACCCTCGACGGCGCCAACGGCGTTCTCCACCCAGCCTGGCATTTCGCCAGCGACGGGGCAACCGGGTGCCGTCAGCGTCATGACGATCTTGACCATCCGGTCATCTTCGATATCGATCTTGTAAACGAGACCGAGTTCGAAGATGTCAGCCGGAATTTCCGGGTCATAAACGGTCTTCAGCGCCGCGATCACATCGTCGCTGAGGCGTGCAAGCTCATCCGGCGGAATGGTGGATACCTTTTCCTGAGCTTCGGTCGCATCCTGGGTCTTTGCAGTGGCATCGGCAGTCATGGTCTTAACCTCAATCCTGATTTCAGGCCGCGATATCAGGCGAAAAATTTGCGCGCATATTCCAGCGCCTCGACAAGAGAGTCTACTTCGGCGCGGGTATTGTAAAGGCCGAACGATGCCCGGCATGTGGAGGTGACGCCGAAGCGTTTCAAGAGCGGCATGGCGCAATGGGTGCCGGCCCGCACGGCAACGCCGCGCCGGTCGATCACCATCGAGACATCGTGGGCGTGAATGCCCTCAAGCTCGAAGGAGAAGATACCGCCCTTGTCAGGCGCGTTGCCGATGATGCGCAGCGAATTGATCTCGCGCAGCCGCTCGGCGGCGTAAGCGGCAAGATCGGCCTCGTGTGCTGCAATTGCGGCGCGGCCGAGATTGTCCATGTAATCGAGCGCGTAACCGAGGCCGATCGCCTGCACGATGGGCGGTGTGCCGGCTTCGAAACGGTGCGGCGGCTCGTTATAGGTGACATTGTCTTCGGTAACGTCGAGGATCATCTCGCCGCCGCCCTGGAACGGCTGCATCTCGCGCAACCGGTCCGCCTTGCCGTAGAGCACGCCGATGCCCGAGGGGCCATAAAGCTTGTGGCCGGTCATCACATACCAGTCGCAATCGATATCGCGCACATCCACCGGCATGTGAACCGCGCCCTGCGAGCCATCAACAAGCACCGGAATGCCGCGCTCATGCGCGATGCGGCAGATTTCCTTGACCGGAACGATGGTGCCGAGCGCATTCGACATATGGGTGATGGCAACGAGCTTGGTGCGTTCCGTCAGGCTCTTTTCGAAAGCCTCGATATGAAACGCGCCGTCATCATCGACGGGCACCCAGACGAGCTTGGCGCCCTGCCGCTCGCGGATAAAATGCCACGGCACGATATTGGAGTGGTGCTCCATGATCGAGATGACGATCTCGTCGCCCTCGCCGATCTTGGGCATGCCGTAGCCATAGGCAACCGTATTGATCGCCTCGGTCGAGGATTTGGTAAAGACGATCTCGTCCACCGAACCGGCGTTCAGGAACCGGCGCACTTTTTCGCGCGCCGCTTCATAGGCGTCGGTTGCGGCATTGGAGAGGAAATGCAGGCCGCGATGCACGTTTGCGTACTCATTTGCATAAGCATGCGAAACGGCGTCGATCACCACCTGCGGCTTTTGAGCGGACGCGCCGTTGTCGAGATAGACCAGCGGCTTGCCATAGACCTCGCGCGACAGGATCGGGAAATCCCGGCGCACGGCTTCGATGTCATAAGGGGCCGCCATTGCGGTCTGGTCCATTTCTCGGGCCCTTTCATGGTGCTCTTCTGGAGAGCTCCGGGTTTTGCAGTCGTTACCGCTGCTTCACGTCATCCTCGGGCTTGTCCCGAGGATGACGACGGAGAGGTTGCTAAGCGTGATGCTCCAGCCAGCCTGAAATGATCGTCTCCAGCGCCTCTACCAGATTTTCTTCTTCCAGTTCCTCGACGATCTCCGCGACGAAGGCGTTGACGAGCATCGCCCGTGCCTTCGCCCGCGGCACGCCGCGCGCCATCAGGTAGTAAAGATGGTTGTCGCTGATATCGGCAACCGTCGCACCATGGCCACACTGAACGTCGTCGGCGAAGATTTCCAGTTCCGGCTTTACCGAGAACTCGCCATCGTCAGACATCAGCAGCGTATTGCACGCCATCTTCGCGTCGGTTTTCTGGGCATCCGGCGCGACCCGGATCATGCCCTGGAAAATGCCCTTCGCGCGGTCGAACACCACGTTGCGGAAAACTTCCGTCGAGGTCGTGTTCGGCACGTTGTGGCCGAGAACCATCGTCACGTCGGTATGGGTGTCGCCACCCAGAAGGTTGACGCCGCGAACGATGAGATCAGTGCCCTCGCCTTCCACATCGATGCGCAGTTCCTGACGCACCAGCTTGCCGCCGGCATTGATCACGAAGAGACGCAGCTTCGCTTCCGCGCCAAGCTTGATGCGCAGCTGACCAAGATGAATATCGGCGGCACCCTGCTGTTGCAGAAGAATCCAGGTTGCTTCCGCGCCATCCTCGACAATGATATCGCTGACAGAGGACACAAGAGCGGCATCAGACGTCACCGAAAGGTGACGTTCAATGACGGTCGCTTTCGAACCCTTGCCAAAACGCACCGGGAAGCGGCTGTGAACCTGGCCAGCGCCATGGATCGCCTGCAGTTCGATCGGCTTATCGAGCTCAGCATCGGCGGGAATCTCGACCACGATGCCGTCACGCACGAAGCTGCCATTGATGCGGCCAATCGTGTCATCCTTGCTGGCTTCCGCCAGACCTGCGGCGGCGGAACCGTCGAGAAGGCTATCCGCAAAGCGCGATATGCTGACATCATCGACCCTGCCGATATCGGCCGTGCCATGCAGCATATAAGCCACAGGCGAACCGGCAACGACGGACGTCACCTTCTCGATCACAGGCGCGGGGCGATCCTCAGGGACGGTCCGCAGCAGGCTCTTCAGATCGGTATAGTGCCAGGCCTCGATGCGGCGGGTCGGAAGACCGCCGGTTTTGAGATCGTCGAACAGCACGTCGCGAGCAGCGACAACGGCGCCGTCACCGGGCAGCTCGCTGAACTTGGCGGTGTAGGCATCGACCAGCGCGGTTTCCGCTGGCGTCAGCCGGTTGGTAGCTTGAATGTTCATGGACATCACCTCCTGGCCTTCAATCAGGCCGCTTCACCGATGATGTCGGCGTAACCGTTGTTTTCCAGTTCCAGCGCCAGAGCCTTGTCACCCGAGCGGATGATCTTGCCCTTGTAGAGAACGTGAACGCTGTCAGGCACGATGTAATCGAGCAGGCGCTGATAGTGGGTGATGACGACAGTTGCGCGATCCGGCGACTTCAGCGCGTTGACGCCGTCAGCCACGATCTTCAGCGCGTCGATGTCGAGACCGCTATCGGTTTCGTCGAGAACGCAGAGCTTCGGCTCCAAGAGCGCCATCTGCAGGATTTCGGCGCGCTTCTTCTCACCACCCGAGAAACCGACGTTGAGCGGACGCTTCAGCATCTCCATATCGATCTTCAGATCGCCGGCGGCTTCCTTGACGCGGCGGATGAAATCAGGCGTCGTCAGCTCGGACTCGCCGCGCGCCTTGCGCTGCTCGTTCATCGCAACCTTCAGGAACTGCATGGTGGCCACGCCCGGAATTTCGACCGGATACTGGAAGGCAAGGAAAATGCCCTTGGCCGCGCGCTCGGCGGCATCCAGTTCCAGAATGCTTTCGCCGTTATAAAGAATGTCACCGGAGGTGACTTCATAGTCCTCACGGCCCGACAGGATGTAGGACAGCGTCGACTTGCCGGAACCGTTCGGCCCCATGATGGCGGCAACTTCACCAGCAGCAACCTTCAGGTTGAGACCCTTGATGATCTCGGTTTCGGTATCGGCGATCTTCGCGTGCAGGTCGATGATTTCAAGCATGGTATGGTTCCTGTTCATGGTGCGGTTTCAAGGACCGCCTCGTAGACCCGATTTACGGGTCGCTCTCAATTCTAACATCCGTCATCCTCGGGCTTGTCCCGAGGATCTAATCACGTCAATTATAGTCGCCCCACTTCCGCGTATTCTCATGCGGCCGATAGGCGTTGGCGATTTCGTTGATGCGCTCGTAAAGGTCCATCCAGGTCGGATTTAATTCTTCGATCAACCGAATTTTCCACTCGCGCATGTAACGCTTCAATGATTTCTCCCGCTGGATTGCCAGCACGATATTGGGGTGGGTTTCAAACCAGACGAGGTTCTTTGCCCTGTATTTCTCGGTGTAACCCTTATGCAACGTGGTGCGGTGTTCATAAACCCTTCCCGGCAGGTCGATGGTGACGCCAGTATAGATCACACCGCGCGGTTTATCGGACATCATGTAAACGACACCGCTCATCTACGCATCCCGCGACAGCAGATCCTCGGGACAAGCCCGAGGATGACGTCGAGCAAGAGTTAACCCACGCTTCCTTCCAGCGAAATGCCGATCAGTTTCTGCGCTTCCACGGCAAATTCCATCGGCAGCTCCTGAATGACTTCCTTGACGAAGCCGTTGACGATCAGCGCGATGGCCGCCTCCTCGGGAATGCCACGCTGCAGGCAGTAGAATAGCTGGTCTTCGGAAATCTTCGACGTCGTCGCCTCGTGCTCGAAATGCGCAGAGGAATTCTTCGCCTCGATATAGGGCACGGTATGTGCGCCGCACTTGTCGCCGATCAGCAGACTGTCGCACTGCGTGAAGTTGCGCGTATTCGTCGCCTTGCGGTGGGCCGAGACCTGACCGCGATAGACGTTTTCCGAGAAGCCAGCAGCAATGCCCTTGGCGATAATGCGGCTCGACGTGTTCTTGCCGAGATGGATCATCTTGGTGCCACTATCGATCTGCTGGTGACCGTTGGAGACCGCGATGGAATAGAACTCGCCACGGCTGTCGTCACCGCGCAGAATACAGGACGGGTATTTCCAGGTGATGGCCGAACCGGTTTCCACCTGCGTCCACGAAATCTTCGAACGGTTGCCGCGGCAGTCACCGCGCTTGGTCACGAAGTTGTAGATGCCGCCCTTGCCTTCCTTGTCGCCCGGATACCAGTTCTGGACGGTGGAATATTTGATTTCGGCATCATCGAGCGCCACAAGTTCAACCACGGCGGCGTGAAGCTGGTTCTCGTCGCGCTGCGGGGCTGTGCAGCCTTCCAGATAAGAGACGTAAGCCCCCTCTTCGGCGATGATCAGCGTGCGCTCGAACTGGCCGGTGTTCTTCTCGTTGATGCGGAAATAGGTGGAAAGCTCCATTGGGCAACGAACACCCTTCGGCACGAACACGAAGGAACCGTCGGTGAAGACCGCCGAGTTCAGCGTCGCGTAGAAATTGTCCGTCGTGGGAACGACCGAGCCGAGATATTTCTTCACCAGTTCCGGATGCTCGCGCACGGCTTCCGAGATCGACATGAAGATCACGCCGGCTTTGGCCAGTTCCGCCTTGAAGGTGGTGACGACGGAGACGCTGTCGAAGACGGCATCAACAGCGACCTGACGCTTTTCAACGCCAGCGAGGATTTCCTGTTCTTTCAGCGGAATACCGAGCTTTTCATAGACCTTCAGCAGCTCCGGGTCGACTTCATCGAGCGACTTCGGGCCGGGGGTGCTTTTCGGCGCGGCATAATAATAGAGATCGTTGAAGTCGATCTTGGGGTAGCTGACGCGCGCCCAGGTCGGCTCTTCCATCGTCAGCCAGCGCCTGTAAGCCTCAAGACGCCATTCCAGCATCCATTCAGGCTCCTGCTTCTTGGCCGAGATGAAACGGATCACCTCTTCCGAAAGGCCCTTCGGGGCCTTGTCGACTTCGATAGTGGTTTCGAAGCCGTATTTGTACTGGTCCACATCGATCTGGCGGACCTGATCGATCGTTTCCTGAACCGCTGCCATGTCGTTCTCCAATCTCGCCGGAGCCAAGGTCCGGTGGCTTGTCAACGTATCAAGGCGGAAAGCCGCCTTATTTGATCTCTGGGTAAATCGTTCCGAGCCGTCAACCGGGGCGGAGCTTATACCCATATAGGTGCGGGATGGCGCTTTTCACACATCCCGGCAAGCGGAAAATTGCTAATCCGCAATTCTTTGCCGCATTTTACGCGGCCTGACCGGAAAGCTTGCGCCGTCCGGCAATTTTCGCAAAGGCCGCAAGCGTCCTGTCGATATCGGCCTCGTCAGTTGCGTGACCGATGGAAATCCTGAGCGCGCCGAGCTTGGGATCGTGCCCCATCGCGCTCAACACATGGCTTTCGCCCACCTTTCCGGATGAACAGGCAGAACCGGCGGAAACTGCGATACCTTCTATATCGAAGGCGATCTGCCCGGTCTCGGCCTTCAGGCCTGGAAGCGTGAAAAACGTGGTGTTGGCGACGCGCATGACATCCTCACCGTGGATGATCACATCAGGCGCGTTTAACCGCATCCCTTTTTCCAGCCGCGCCCGCAGCCCGGCAAGACGCGCCGCCTCAGCCTCGATAGTCCGAGCAGCAACAGCGGCGGCAGTCCCAAAACCGATAACAGACAGGGTATTTTCCGTTCCCGAGCGATGGCCCTTTTCCTGGCCACCACCATGGATCAGCGGCTTCGGCATCATCACTTCACCGCGCGAAATGAGAGCCCCGGCACCCTTCGGGCCACCGAGCTTGTGAGACGAAATCACAATGAAGTCGGCATCGAGCGCGTTGATATCGAGCGGAATACGGCCCGCCGCCTGCACGGCATCAACAACCATCAGCCCGCCTGCCGCATGAACCAGCCGCGCCGCTTCAGCGACGGGCTGCAGAATGCCGGTCTCATTGTTCACCAGCATGCAGGCAACCATCGGCAGGCCGGCGGACCTGTCATGCGAAGACAGCAGCGCCTCAAAGGCGGCGATATCGAGGATACCTGCTGACGTAACGGGAACTTCCGTAACGTTACCGCTGTCAAAACGGCCACCTTCGCGGAAGGCCGGATGTTCGATGGCGGAAATATAGAGCTGACTGACCCGGACCGGGCTGCGTCCCATTTTGAAATCCGGTGTCAGCACCAGATTGGCCGCTTCCGTCGCGCCGCTGGTGAAGGTCACGTGGGCTGATTCAGCCCCGGCCAGCGCTGCAACCTCGCGGCGGGCTGTCTCGATTGCAGCCCGGGCGGCCCGGCCTTCACGATGGACGGAAGACGGATTGCCGGCAAACTCGAGCGCAGACACAAGAACATCACGCACGGCCGGCAAAAGCGGCGCCGTGGCGTTCCAGTCCATATATGTGCGCGTCAAAACTGTCATGGCGGTGAGGCTTTATCCAATCTTCCATGCGCAAAAACGCATTTTTCTTGAAATTACAGTTGCGCTTGCCTTATGACACGGTCCGAGTGCTTAAGCACACGCAAAGTTTCGAATTATTCTAAACTGCGTTCTAGAAAAGATGACACAGTTCGTCAAGTCTTCTCATCGGAAGAATGCGGTTGGAGAATGAAAAAACACGACCGGAGTACCAATGCCCGAAGTCATCTTTAACGGCCCTGCGGGTCGCCTCGAAGGCCGTTATCAACCCTCCAAGGAAAAGAGCGCGCCGATTGCGATCATCCTTCATCCGCACCCGCAATTCGGCGGCACGATGAACAACCAGATCGTCTATCAGCTCTTTTATCTTTTCCAGAAGCGCGGTTTCACGACGCTCCGGTTCAATTTCCGCTCCATCGGCCGCAGCCAGGGCGAATTCGACCACGGTGCGGGCGAACTGTCCGACGCCGCCTCCGCGCTTGACTGGGTGCAGAGCCTGCATCCGGATTCCAAGAGCTGCTGGGTCGCGGGTTATTCTTTCGGCGCCTGGATCGGCATGCAGCTTCTGATGCGCCGCCCGGAAATCGAAGGTTTCATGTCGATTGCGCCGCAGCCCAATACCTACGACTTCTCCTTCCTCGCGCCCTGCCCGTCGTCCGGCCTCATCATCAATGGCGATGCCGACAAGGTCGCGCCTGAGAAGGACGTGAACGGTCTGGTCGAAAAGCTGAAGACCCAGAAGGGCATCCTCATCACACACCGCACCGTCCCCGGCGCCAACCACTTCTTTAACGGCAAGGTGGATGAGCTGATGGGCGAATGCGAGGACTATCTCGACCGTCGCCTGAATGGTGAACTGGTGCCGGAACCGGCGGCGAAGCGCATTCGGTGATTGGCCGGTAGCATTGCGGCAGACAATAGTGATCGGTGGTGGGTGAACCAAGCCCACCGCCATCAACTACGCCCGCACCAATACCCCACCCGTCACCGGCTCGCTCACCCCCGTGGTCCCCGGATAAGTCAGCGGCAGTCCCTTTAGCGACCGAACGGCCAGATAGGCCCAGGCCTCCGCCTCCATAGCGCCGCCATCAAGACCCGCCTCCTCCGCCGCAATCACGCGTGCGCCGACCTTTGCTGCAAGCCCTGCAAATTCCGCCATGATCACCGGGTTCAACCGCCCGCCACCACAGACCACATAGGTCTTCGCCGCTTCCGGCAGGTAACTCGCCGATTTGAGGATTGCCGCCCCTGTCACATGCGCCAGCGTCCGCGCGCCGTCCGCAAGCGAAACCTCACCCATTTTTGGCGGCGAAAAATCGCTGCGATCCAGCGAACGGCGGATATTGGCCGAGAAGAACGGGCTTTCCAAATAGTGCGCCACCAGCGAAGGGACCACGCTGCCTCCCGCCGCCGTACTGCCGCCCTTGTCGAAGGCCTTGCCGGTATGGGCCTCGATCCACTGGTCGATCAGCATATTGCCGGGACCGCTGTCGAAAGCCGCAAGCCGGCCACCGTCGCCGATATAAGTCAGATTGGAGATACCGCCGATATTGACGAAGACGGCCGGCGTTTCGAACCCGTCAGGCAGATTGGCAGACAGCGCCATGTGATAAGCGGGAATGAGCGGCGCTCCCTGCCCGCCATGCACCATGTCGTTGGCACGCATGTCATAAACCACGTCGATACCGCTTTCCTCTGCCAGCAATGATCCGTCACCGATCTGCACCGTCAGCGCCTCATCCGGCCGGTGCAGCACCGTCTGGCCATGAAAACCGAGGACATCGATATCACCGGGCTGAAGCCGGTGGCTCTGAAGAAAGGATTTCACCACCGCCGCATGCGCAAGCGTCAGCTTGCGCTCGGCCTCATCAAGATCACCGGGGCGCTCGCGACGCTCGCGAATGGACTTGGCTGTCGTCAGCGCCTTTTGCCAGATGGCGCGCAGGCCGGGATCATAGGGGAAATACCCGCTCGGCCCATGCCGAACCACGCTTTCGCCATCCGTGCGCAGAAGAGCGACATCGATGCCGTCCATCGATGTGCCGCTCATCAGCCCGACTGCCGTTTTGACCTCGCCCACGTGCCGCTCCCCTGCAAACTCGAATCATGCTCGCCTGAATCCCGACATTCATGGCCGAAACGGGTGCACATTTCAAAAAACAATGATAAAGCCGCCACGGTCATCGGTTTTCGATGGCCGCACAGATCAAACCAGAAAGTAAAAGGTTATGTCTAGGTTCAAGTCCGATTTCCTCCGCACGCTCGATGAGCGCGGCTTCATTCACCAGATCTCCGATGAGGCAGGTCTCGACGAACTGTTCGCCAAGGAAACCGTGACCGCCTATATCGGCTATGACCCGACGGCTTCCAGTCTGCATGTCGGTCACCTCACCCAGATCATGATGCTGCACTGGATGCAGAAGACCGGCCATCAGCCGATCTCGCTGATGGGCGGCGGCACCGGCATGGTGGGCGACCCTTCCTTCAAGGAAGAGGCTCGCAAGCTGATGACGATCGACATGATCGAGGACAACATCACCTCGCTCAAGCACGTCTTTGCCAACTACCTCGATTACGATCGCCCCGGCAACCCGGCGCTGATGATCAACAACGCCGACTGGCTGCGTGGTCTGAACTACCTCGAATTTCTGCGCGATGTAGGCCGCCACTTCTCGGTCAACCGCATGCTGTCCTTTGACAGCGTGAAGACCCGGCTTGATCGCGAACAGTCGCTGTCCTTCCTCGAATTCAACTACATGATCCTGCAGGCCTACGACTTCGTGGAACTGAACCAGCGCACCGGCTGCCGCCTGCAGATGGGCGGCTCTGACCAGTGGGGCAACATCATCAATGGCATCGACCTCGGTCACCGCATGGGGACACCGCAGCTTTACGCGCTGACCTCGCCACTTCTGACCACCTCTTCCGGCGCGAAGATGGGCAAGTCGGCGTCGGGTGCCGTGTGGCTGAACAAGGACCTGCTGCCGGTCTATGATTTCTGGCAATACTGGCGCAACACGGAAGATGCCGACGTCGTACGCTTCGCCAAGCTGTTCACCACCCTGCCGATGGATGAAATCGCCCGCATTGCAGCGCTAGGCGGATCAGAAATCAACGAGGCGAAGAAAATTCTCGCAACGGAAGTGACGGCGATCCTGCATGGCCGCGCCGCTGCGGAAGAGGCTGCCGAAACGGCGCGCAAGACCTTCGAGGAAGGCGCGCTTGCCGAAAACCTGCCTTCGATTGAGGTTCCCACAGCAGAACTCGAAGCCGGCCTCGGCGTGCTTTCGCTCGTCGTCCGCGCCGGTCTCGCCGGTTCGAACGGCGAGGCCCGCCGCCACGTTCAGGGCGGTGCGGTCAAGATCAACGACAAAGCTGTGTCTGACGAGCGCCAGATCATCGGCACCGCCGATATCACCGCGGACGGCGTCATCAAGCTTTCGGTCGGCAAGAAGAAGCACGTTCTGGTTCGCCCGGCGTGACCGACAAGACGACGCGCCATCGGGGGCCGCGAAAGCGGCCCTTTTTAGTGGCGTGTTTGCCGTAAGCGCCTAGCGGTTTTACGCGCCTGCGATGGGATGAACCTGGAGCTTGGGTCCATCCGACGTTTTCATTGGGATGACTTTTCTAGAATTCGAATATCTGCCGGAAGACGCCGGGAGCGATCAGCGATAGCGGATTGATCGTCAGCTTCGGCTGATCGGTCTGACCCGAGAGCTTGAATGTGATGCCGAGCAGGCCGCGGTCACGGCCGTTGCCAAGGAAGATGCCGATGAACGGCAATTCGCCGAAGAGCCGGTTCAGGCCATAGGCCGGCATGAAGGTGCCGGTCATGTCCATGCGGCCATTCTGGTCCTTCAATAGCCCCTGGAACGTCGCGCCGATCTGCTCGCCGCGCACAACGCCGTTCTCGACGGCAACCGCACCGTTGACATAAACGATGCGGGCAAAGCCCCGCTGGAATTTTTCAGAGCTGACATCGATATTGCGTCTCACGGCATTGTTAAGGCTTCTGCCATCCTCGCCGGTCGGCGTCGCCACGATGTCCTGCAACTTCGCTTCGTTGACGACGGCAAAATTGCGCAGGTCGAGCGAGCCGCTCCAGTCGCTGCCATTGGACGTCGTCAGCGCGAGATTGAGAAGCCCGCCGCGGATGCGGCTGTAGATATTGGCGAAACGGGCGAGCGAACCGGCATCGCTGCTGGTCAAGGTTACCGTGCCGCTCGCACCACGATTTGTGGTCTGGGCGACGACGGCCTGACCATTGCCGGTGACACCGCGCACATCCACCGAGCGCACCTTGCCATCTCGCACGCTGACATCGGCGTTGACATTGCCGAGAACCTCGTCGTTGAACCCGTAGACCTTGTCGAACTGCGCCTTGACCGAAAGCGACGGCTGGGAGCGTGATACACCATCACCGCTGCTGGAGGGGTTGCGAAGCTTCGAGATGAAGGGCCTCAAATCGGCGGATTTCCCCGATGCATTGACGATGTAACCGTTCTTTGAAGCGGCGACCGATACGGCGTAGTTATCGGACGGCGACAGTTGTACCCGATTGAGATCGGCGGAAATCAGTCCGTTCTTGGAAAAGACGATATCACCGGCGGCACCAAATCCATCGCCGTCGAGCGAGAAGTTGCTGATCGACGTGCGTCCATCCGCCACCTGGATGGTAAAGGCGGCGCTGGCAGGGATGCCGATGCCTTTGCTCCAGCCAAGTCCCGGCAGAATGAGCGATGCTTTGGTCAGGTCCAGCCGAACATCCTGCCGTTTTGGATCAGCCCCTTCGATTTCAATCGCGGTCGTGCCGCCGAGAACCGTCGAGAGTTCCGGTGCGAGCTTGGCGATCTGCGTCTCGTTGAGGCTTGCCTTGAGTGACAGTGTCGGCGCGATATCGCTTTTCTTGCGGACCGGCTCCGTCATCACAATGTCCATCGGCACATCGTCGATGCGGCCCTTGCCCTCCAGCCTGAGCTGTCGGTCATCGAGCGTCATGAAACCATCGACAGCCGTCACCTTCCGGCCGGCAAAAGGCTTCGTCAGCGACAGGTTCTTCAGGTCGAGATCGGCCGTCCAGACCGGCGGCGGCGGGTTCTGGCTGGAAAGCAGGCCGACAGTCAGATTGGCGTGGGCTTTGACATCCCCGGCAAAATCATCCGGCTTGAATTGCGTGTCCTTGAGCGCATTGATGGGTTTCAGCGTCGCGAGCTCCGCAACGGCATCGGCAGCGCCGGAAACGTTCAGCTCCAGATTTCCCAGCAGCGGCTTGTCGTACACATCGGAAATGAGAAAGCGGCTGTTTTCCAACGCAAGCGACCGGTTGGACGGGAAATAGGTCGTTCCCTGTTTGATATCGACGGCCATCTTGCCCCCGACGAGGTCGAAATGAGCATCGACATCGCGCAGCGGCGGAATGTCACCGGTGGTATTGAGGCGCGTATCATCGATGTCGAAACGGATCTGCATCTCGCTGTCGCCGAGCACCAGCGGGCAGCCCGGTCCGCACATCCGTCCTTGCGGGATGAAGACCGCGATCGAGCCATTGGTAATCGTGCCGCCGTAGAGATTGGACACGACCCATTCGCGCGGCTTGTGCGCCATCCAGAAAGGCCACAGCTGCTTGACCGCCGTCGCCTCCATTTTCGGAATCTGCCCGGCAAAACTGATTTCCGGCGATCCCTCGCCAAATCGGAGTTTCAGGGATCCCGCCATGTCTCCCAGTGGCCCGCTGACGTAGAGCGAGGGTACCTCAAGCTGCTTTGTGGAGGCGGTGAAATGGCCTTCAGCCTTCGCACTGAAAGGCACGGGCTCCTCGCCCGAAGCCTCCGAGGAGGCGATACCATTATCGACCCGGAGCGACAGTTCGAAACCGTCGTCGGCATCGCTGATCTCTCCGGCAACAGGGATTACGGTGCGCCCGAGATCGATGCGCGAATTGTCGATGACGAGCCGGCTCTTTGCGAAATCGTAACGGGCGTTGACCGTGCCTGCGGTGAAGGTCTGGGACTCGCCGCCGATCATCAGCAGACCATTGCCGAGCCCGACAGAGACTTCGAGCCGCGGCTCCTGCCCTTCGGCCGCACGCCGGGCAAGAATATTGACGCCCGTCTTGACGTTCAGGCCTTCGTGCAGATTGCCCTCGGGATCGAATTTTTCGAGAAAGGGTCCGATGTCGAAACCATCGATCCGTGCCTCAAAGCCGTCGATGCGCCCACCCGATCCGGATGTTTGCAACGAGACGCTCGCAACCTCACCGTTGAACAGCGTTTCGCCATCGAGAGAATATCCGCCCTGCTGATCCGGCGTCAGCGACAGTTCACGCACCTCAATCGTGCGCGGCTTTCCCTGCTCTCCAGGGGGAAGACGTACCGACACGCTGGAAATATCGATCTCTTCGGTGCCGCTGCTGAGGAAGGCCTGGGCGAGCTTGTCCAGCTGGCCGAACGCCTCCTGCAATTGCTGAGGCACCGCGTCGAGCTTGAGGCTGGCAAGGTCGAAACCGTTGCCTTTCGGCAGAAGCGCGGTGTCGAGCTCCATCCCGTCGGCTTCGAGGCTTTCCACCGAGACGCGACCGGTCAGGAGCGCGAGCGGATCGAGCGCCATGCCGATTGCCCGCGCGCGGCTGAGATGCTGACCGGATTCTTTCTCGACGATGTCAACATCTTCCGCCACCAGCGCCAGCCGCAACCCGGTGGAAAACCGGATGGCAGAGGAGCCGATACGCGCGCTGTAGTGCGGGCCGAGCGCCTTCTCCAGCGCCTGCTGCGCCTGGCTCGAGAGCGTCTTGTCGATTGAGCCGGTCTCGACCGACAGGATGATGCCACCGATGGACAGGAAGGCCAGAACAAACAAGGCCGCAAAAATCTTGAAAAGTGCGCGCGCCATGGAGCGCGGCGGCGGGCAATGCACGATGATCGGGTCTTCGGCCTGCGCCGACGGAAGATCGTGCAAAGCAACGATATCCCGCTTGCCGAACTTGACCTTTTCACCCCTTATTTCAGCCATACGCCCGTGCTTGCCTCTGGATCCACTGTTTCGCCGCGACACCAAAGCGGGATGGCGAAAATCGATGCGGTTTTCGTCTGGAATCACGCCCCTTATCGGTAACCCGGATCATGATCGAGTTTTCGTGTCGTTTCGACCCCAAAATCTCAAATCGCGATCTGGACGGCGCGCGGTTTCGCTATATATCGAATGTGGCGACTTTCCCTCAACATCCCGGCGAAAGAAAGGTAGATTATGACAGACTTGAAGATTGGCAGCCCGGCTCCCGATTTTACTTTGCCCCGTAACGGTGAAGGCACGGTGACATTGTCGAAACTTCAAGGCAAGGCGGTCATCCTCTACTTCTACCCCAAGGACGACACCTCGGGCTGCACCGCAGAGGCGATCGACTTCAGCGCGCTCGGCGGCGAGTTCGAAGCTGCCAACGCCGTCGTGATCGGTATTTCGCCCGACAGCGTCAAAAGCCACGACAAGTTCGCCGCCAAGCATTCGCTTTCGGTCATGCTGGCCTCCGACGAGGAAAAGGCCGTTCTGGAAGCCTACGGCGTCTGGAAGGAGAAAAGCATGTATGGCAAGAAATACATGGGCGTCGAACGCACCACCTTCCTTGTGGCGCCCGACGGAAAGATCGCGGAAATTTGGAACAAGGTGAAGGTTGCGGGCCACGCGCAGGCCGTGCTCGAAGCAGCAAAGACGGTGTAGGGAACAACCCGCCGTGACGTCCCCGTTCAAGATCGCGTCGCTTCGCGGCGGCGCGACGGATGCCATCAGGAGCGCTGATCTTGACACCAAGACCG
>NZ_JBQYSN010000071.1:0-25823 GCF_052686535.1 Agrobacterium sp. DKPNP3
GGGGCGACCTTCGAGCGCATCGAGACCGTGCTGCCCTTTCTGGCCGCCGGTTTCATCATCAGCCTGCTTTCGGCGCGAAAGCTGAACTCTCTCGCGCTGGGAGACGAACTTGCCGCCGGGCTCGGCGAGAATGTCGTGCTGGCCCGAGCCGTCGCCTCGTTGGGCGCTATTCTACTATGCGGCGCGGCCACCGCGGTTTGCGGACCAATCGGTTTTGTCGGGCTAGTGGTGCCGCATCTTTGCCGCCTGCTGGTCGGCGTGGATAACCGCTGGTTGCTACCATTTTCGGCGCTGGGAGGGGCATGTCTGCTCATCTCTGCCGATATTGTCGGACGCATGGTTGCGCGGCCTTCCGAACTTGATGTCGGGATTGTCACTGCACTCGTCGGCGCGCCCTTCTTCATCTGGATCGTCAGACGCCAGAGGGTGCGCGAACTGTGACCATGCACGCTCCCATCATCGAAAACCTCGTTCTTAATCGCCGAGCCCGCGACAGCCGGCGTCGCATTGTCATCACCATTCTGTCGATGATCCTGATCGCCGCTTCGGCCGTCACGCTGATGGTCGGGCAATCCTTCACATCTCCCGCTGATGTCATTCGCGTTCTCATGGGGGAGGAAATTCCCGGTGTTACCTTCACCGTCGGGCAGCTGCGCCTTCCCCGCGCGTTGCTTTCGCTTCTGGCGGGCATGAGCTTCGGACTCGGGGGCGTCGCGTTCCAGATCATGCTGCGCAAGCCGCTTGCCAGTCCGGATATTATTGGCATCAGCTCGGGCGCAAGTGCCGCGGCCGTCTTTGCCATCGTTGTCCTCGAGATGAGCGGGCCGCTGGTCTCTGTCTTCGCTGTCACCGCCGGTCTCGGCGTTGCGCTCGTTGTTTATCTTCTTGCCCTCCGCAACGGTGCAGCCGGTACTCGATTGATCCTTGTTGGCATCGGCGTGTCAGCCATGCTGGAGAGCTTTATTGCCTATGTTCTCTCAGTTGCCCCGGCCTGGTCGCTCCAGGAAGCGATGCGCTGGCTGACCGGCAGCGTCAACGGTGCGAAGATGGCTCAACTTCTGCCCCTGTCAATCGCGCTCCTCCTTTTCGGCGGCCTGCTTGTCAGCCGCGCGCGCGATCTCGAAGCCTTGAGACTGGGAGACGATGCGGCTGCGGCGCTCGGTGTTTCGGTCGGGCGAACCCGAGTTCTTGTCATCATTGCCGCCGTCGGCATGATTGCTTTTGCAACAGCCGTCTGCGGGCCAATAGCCTTTGTGGCTTTCCTTGCTGGGCCAATTGCGGCGCGTATCATTGGCAACAATGGCTCACTGCTCATTCCTGCCGCGCTGATTGGGGCGGTGCTGGTGCTGGTGGGTGACTATTGCGGCCAGTTCCTGTTGCCAGGCCGCTACCCGGTCGGCGTCGTGACTGGTGCGCTAGGCGCGCCTTATCTGATTTACCTGATCGTGCGGGTGAACCGCAGCGGAGCCTCGTTATGACCGGCCACTCCCTCTCTGTCAGCGGCCTGTCTGCCGGCTACGGCGAAAACCTCATTATCGAAGGGTTGGATTTTACTGTCCCGCGCGGCAAAATCACCGTCATCGTCGGGGCCAATGCGTGCGGCAAGTCCACCCTCCTGCGCAGCATGTCACGGCTGATAACGCCGCACGCTGGTCAGGTCCTGCTTGATGGGAAGTCGATCCATCGTCTACCCGCGCGCGACTTGGCAAGACGTATGGGCCTTTTGCCGCAATCCCCGATCGCACCGGAGGGCATCGTTGTTGCCGATCTCGTCAGCCGAGGCCGACACCCTCATCATGGCCTCTTCGCGCGCTGGTCAAGGGAGGATGATGAGGCGGTAGCTGCGGCGCTTGCCGCCACGGACACCGTGGAACTGGCCGAATGCCCTGTCGATGAACTCTCCGGCGGCCAGCGCCAGCGGGCCTGGATCGCAATGGCGCTAGCCCAGCAAACAGACATCTTGCTCTTGGATGAACCGACAACCTTCCTTGATATCAGCCATCAGGTTGAGGTACTGGACCTTCTGACAGATCTCAATCAGGTCCGCCAGACCACCATCGTCATGGTGCTGCACGACCTCAACCTTGCGGCGCGTTATGCGGATCATCTTGTCGCGATGCGCGCCGGAAAGCTGCATATCAATGGCTCGTCCGAAGAGGTGCTGACAGAGGAAAATATCCGCGAGGTTTTTGGTATTGAAAGCCGGGTGATCAAGGATCCCACCTCCGGCAAACCTATGATGCTGCCAATCGGAAGGTATCGCGTGTTGACGAAGGCAAATGGCATTGCCGATAGCTGATCGCAGTCAAGGCCATGCTGCAAAAGAATGCGCAGGTTCAGCAGGAAACCGAAACGCAGCCCGCCTCAACCGCCCGGGCGATATCCCCTCGATCCGAGTGAAAAATCGGTTGAAGTAACCCGAGTCTTGAAATCCTAAACGATATGCGATTTCAGACACTTGAAAGGACGAGTTCAAAAGAAGCTCGCGCGCTTCTGAAAACAATTCGCGGTGGATGTAAGCCTTCGGCGATAATCCAGTTGCGGCTTTGATGATCGAGCCCAGTCGGTCACGACTGATGCCGAGATGGCGTGCATAAGTCTCAACGTTCCAATGGTCGCGCTTGTGTTGAGCGACCAGCAAAACAAAACGTTCTGCGATACTCGATGGCATGGACGTAGCTGTGATTGCCGATGCGGTACACTGGCAAATGCGGATCAATGCGACACAGAGAAGGTTGAGAATGAGCGTCTGTGTCGCGGCCGTCGGACGGAGATTTTCGGACGCAATGGTTTTTACATAGCCTGCCAACTCCGCATGATGCTCTTGCGAAAGCGTTTCTGTCAAAACGCGATCGAGACCGTTTCGCGGGAAAAGTGCGTTGGTCCCCTTCGCGAAGGCATGCGCAAGGCAGACATCGTTGATGGACAGCAGTGACGCCCTGCTTCCCGCTTCCAACCGAAGGCGACCGGTGTGCCCTGCCGGCAACCACGCCATGCCCGGTGCCGGCAGGTAAAGGTCTTCGTCGTTGCCGGTGATGCATGCGTTTCCGGATGCGAGCAGGATCAGATGCGCATTGCCTGGCGTGAGTTTCACCTCATTTGCCCGCAGCGGTGAACTCAATATTCGGGCGAGGGTGGACTGGCCGCCCACGGACTTGTGATTTGGAGACGCCATCTTTTTCTCAAAAGTACAAAAACGAGCCACACTAGTGCATTTCCTGTGGCGATGTCCTCGCTAAACTTTGCGTATTGCGGGCATAAACACCTTGAGGAGAAGGTGGGCCCGGCAGGAGGAGACATATGCAGACCGTCAATCTTTTCATCGGTGGCGATCATTGCGCTGCTGCAAATGACAAGCGCTTCGAGCGTAACAATCCAGTTACCGGTAGTGCCGTGACGAGCGCCGCCGCGGCGTCTGTCGAGGATGCAACGAAAGCGGCCGATGCAGCCGCAGCCGCCTTTCCGACGTGGTCCGCGACAACGCCCGGTGAACGTCGGCGCCATCTTCTCGCTGCGGCAGAAGCGCTGCGCTCGGCTGGCCCCGCTATCGTCGAAGCAATGAAGGAGGAGATCGGCGCGACCGAGGCCTGGGCCGGGTTCAATGTGATGCTCGCCAGTGACATGCTGGTGGAGGCGGCAAGTCTCACCACTCAGATCAAGGGAGAAGTTATTCCGTCCAATCGTCCAGGCACCATGGCGATGGCGCTGCGCCAACCCGCCGGCGTTGTCCTGTCCATGGCGCCCTGGAATGCGCCTGTCATCCTTGGTGTGCGTTCCATCGCCACGCCTCTTGCCTGCGGCAACACCGTTGTCATGAAGACTTCGGAACTTTGCCCACGCACTCATGCTCTGATCATTGACGCGGTTGCGTCGGCAGGCCTGCCAAAGGGCGTGCTCAATGCCGTTTCGAATGCGCCGGAAGACGCAGCAAAAATCGTTGAAGCGCTTATTGCCCATCCGGCAGTAAGGCGTGTTAACTTCACTGGCTCCACGCGCGTCGGACGCGTCATCGCGGAAACGGCAGGTCGACATCTCAAACCAGCGTTGCTTGAACTTGGGGGGAAGGCGCCGCTCATCGTGCTAGACGATGCGGATATCGATGCGGCGGTCGCGGCTGCGGCATTTGGTGCCTATATGAATCAAGGGCAGATCTGCATGTCGACCGAGCGCATTATCGTGCTCGATAGTATTGCTGACGAGTTTGTCGATGCTTTTGCGAAAAAGGCGGGCGGTCTTATCGCAGGTGATCCGCGTGAGGGCAAAACACCGCTCGGCTCACTTGTGACGGGTGAAGCAGCCTTGCGCATCCGTTCGCTTGTGGATGATGCTATCTCCAAAGGCGCGCGACGGATCGCAGGGGGCGGTGGTGAAGGCACCATGCTTGACGCGATTGCCGTCGATGGCGTCACCCCGGCCATGCGCCTTTATTCCGAAGAGAGTTTTGGTCCAGTCGTGTCGATTATCCGCGCAGGCACGATCGATGAAGCCATCAGCATCGCCAACGAGAGTGAATTTGGGCTGTCGGCGGCGGTTTTCGGAAGGGATCAGGCAAGGGCGCTTTCCGTTGCCGCGCGGATCGAGAGTGGTATTTGCCATGTCAACGGGCCGACCGTGCATGATGAGGCGCAAATGCCGTTCGGCGGCGTCAAGGCTTCGGGTTACGGGCGCTTTGGCGGTACGGCGGGTATAGCTGAATTTACTGAACTACGGTGGGTAACGCTTCAGGACGGACCCTTGCATTATCCCATCTGAAGCGGAAAATGTGCAGGGCGAGCGGCGTCACCGCCGCTCGTCGATCAGCCATGCCGTAAGCTTTCTAACCGCATTGTCGCTGCTTTTCGGCCGAACGAGCCAGTAACCGCGGCCCGGCGCCTCAAGACTCGGGCCAGCCGTTACCAGCACGCCTGCTTCGAGCAGGGGATCGACGAGCCCGGCCCAGCCGAGCGCGAAACCCTGTTCGCCGATGGTTGCCTGCACCACCATGGTGTAATTGTTGAAGGTGATATCGCTGCCGTCGCTCTCTGCTCCCCTGTGCGCGCCGAAATGCTTGAAATAGCCGGGCCAGTCGAACCAGTGCGCCTGAGACGTGTTTTCAAGATGAATGAGTTTGCGCTGTAAAAAATCCGCGATGGTTGCTGGCGCCGGTGTGTCCGACAGAAGAGCCGGGGAGCAGACCGGCGTAACTTTTTCCGAAAGCAGCAAGATTGAACCCTCGCCAGCGTCCTGCCGCGTACCGAAGATGATCATCACGTCGCTATCGTGCTTGCCTTGACCCAGCGGATCCTGCGTGGCGACGATCTGGATATTGATATCGGGGTTGAGCGCACGAAACCCATGCATCCGCGGGATAAGCCACAACGACGAGAAGGCATAGTCGGTATGCAGACGAATGGTCTGACGCTCATTTGTGCGGCGAAGTTGTTGCGCCACCAGGTCAACGGCATCGACATTGCGCGAAACGACCTCGAACAGCCGCTGCCCCTCGGCCGTCAGTTCGATGCCGCGGTGTCGTCGGCGGACAAGAGTGACACCAAGCTCATCCTCAAGCCTGCGGATCTGATAGCTCACAGCCGGTTGGGTCAGTCTCATCGATGCTGCCGCGGCCGTCAGGCTGCCACAGCGGGCCACCTCGGTGAAAATGCGCATCCAGCCAAGATCGAGAGGTCGCTCTGCCATCAAATTCCTTTATATCAGGCATCGAAAATTACCCGCTTCACAGGTGAAAGCAACGTGGTGTTCAATAAACTGGACTAATAAAGGGGATCCGCAATGAAAACAGTGTCTCATCTGCATCGCATTGCCGCCGGTCTGTTTCTGTCAGTGGCAGCCTTCTCAACCCCGCTTCAGGCGGCCGACGATGCCGCCTGCAAGACCATCCGTCTCAGCGATCCCGGCTGGACGGATATTACCGCAACCAATGGCGTCGCCTCGGTACTGCTCGATGCACTGGGTTATGAAGCCGACGTCAAGACGCTCTCCGTGCCCATCGGCTATCAGGCGATGAAGAACGGCGAAATTGATGTTTTCCTCGGGAACTGGATGCCGGCGCAAAAATCCTTCGTGGACGACCTGAACGCGGCCAAGGCGGCACAGGTTATCGCGAAAAATCTGGAGGGGGCAAAGTTCACGCTCGCCGTGCCGGCCTATATGGCGGAAAAGGGCGTCAAGGATTTCGCCGACCTCGCCAAACATGCCGATGAATTCGAAAGCAAGATCTACGGCATCGAGCCCGGCGCACCGGCCAACCAGAATATCCAGAAGATCATCGACGCCAATGATTTCGGCCTGAAAGGTTGGCAGCTCGTCGAATCTGGTGAGCAGGCCATGCTGGCGCAGGTGGAACGGGCGGGGAGGGACAAGAAGGCTGTGGTCTTCCTTGCCTGGGCACCGCATCCGATGAACGAGAAGATCGATATCGCCTATCTCTCCGGCGGTGACGCCTATTTCGGCCCGAATTTCGGCGGTGCAGAGGTTTATACGCTTGCCCGCACCGGCTGGCCGGAAAAATGCCCCAATGCCGCAGGGCTCTTCAAAAATCTGAAGTTCGATATCGGCATGGAAAATACCCTGATGGGTTCGATTCTCGGCGGCGAAGATTCCAAAGCTGCGGCAGCGGCCTGGTTGAAGGCCAATCCCAAAGCGTTGGATGGCTGGTTGCAGGGCGTAACCACGCTGGATGGCAAACCCGGTGCGGACGCCGTTAAGGGCAAGCTTGGTCTCTGAGCCGGAAAGTCGAAATGCCGCGTCCCAATATTCTGATCCTGATGGCCGACCAGTTCAACGGGACGTTGTTTCCCGATGGACCGGCCGATTTTCTCCATGCGCCGCATCTGAAAGCCTTGGCGGAGCGCTCTGTCCGCTTCGCCAATACCTATACGGCTAGCCCGCTTTGTGCACCGGCTCGCGCGTCATTCATGTCCGGGCAATTGCCAAGTCGTACCCGCGTTTACGACAATGCCGCAGAGTTTGCCTCCGACATCCCGACCTACGCGCACCATCTGCGCGCAGCGGGTTATTACACCGGACTTTCCGGAAAGATGCATTTCGTCGGGCCTGATCAGTTGCACGGCTTCGAAGAGCGTCTGACGACCGATATCTATCCCGCGGATTTTGGCTGGACGCCCGACTATACCAAGCCAGGCGAGCGGATCGACTGGTGGTACCACAATCTCGGTTCGGTCACCGGTGCAGGCGTTGCCGAAATCACCAACCAGATGGAATATGACGACGAGGTGGCCTATCACGCCACACGCAAGCTTTACGACCTGTCTCGTAGACTTGATGAACGACCGTGGTGTCTGACGGTCAGCTTCACCCATCCGCACGATCCCTATGTTGCGCGGCGGAAATTCTGGGATCTCTACGAGGACTGCCCGGCGCTTGATCCTCAGTCGGAGGCGATAGCTTTCGATCAGCAGGATCCGCATTCGAAACGGCTGCTGGAAGCCTGTGACCACAAGGCCTTCGACATTTCGCCGGAGCAGATGCGCCGGGCACGCCGCGGTTACTTCGCCAACGTCTCCTATATCGACGAGAAGATCGGCGAAATCCTTGGCGTCCTGAAAGCGACGCGGATGGAGGAGGACACCATCGTCCTCTTCCTGTCAGATCATGGCGATATGTTGGGTGAGCGCGGCCTCTGGTTCAAGATGTGCTTTTTCGAGGGCTCAGCCCGCGTCCCGCTGATGGTGGCCGCACCCGGTTGGCAGCCGGCTTTGATCGACACGCCGGTCTCGACACTGGATGTCACGCCGACATTGTGCGGTCTGGCAGGGCTTGATATCACCTCGCTTAAACGCTGGACCGACGGTGAGGATCTGGCGCCCTTGGCTGCTGGCACCGGCGGGCGCGGCCCGGTGCCGATGGAATATGCCGCCGAAGGCTCGATCTCGCCGCTCGTCGCCATCAGGGACGGTCGATACAAATTGTCCGTCTGTGAGGCCGATCCGCCGCTGCTTTACGATCTGGATGCCGATCCCGAAGAGCGCACCAATCTCGCCGGCGACCCCGCTTTCAGCGACGTGCTCTCGTCGCTTTCCGCCGAAATTGGCCGGCGGTGGCAGTTGCCGGTGTTCGACGCCGCCGTTCGCGAAAGTCAGGCGCGGCGCTGGGTGGTCTACAAGGCGCTGCGCAACGGCGCCTATTACCCGTGGGACTACCAACCCTTGCAGAAGGCTTCGGAACGCTACATGCGTAACCACATGGATCTCAACGTGCTGGAAGAAAACCAGCGTTTTCCGCGCGGCGAGTGAGGCGGCAAGGTGCCTCAAGCGGTGGTCGACACCCTCGGCGCGCCGCCCGCCGCCTGCACGGCAAGACTGCCCGCGGCAACCCCGGCTGTGAGGCATTGCTGTTCGTCCCAGCCTTGAAGCCAGGCATCAAGAAAACCGGCATTAAAGGCATCGCCGGCGCCGGTCGTGTCGACCACGGGTACTTCCTGGGCTGCCAGATGCTGCAAGCCCCTTCGACAAGATACCCAAGCGCCTTGCGCGCCGCCTTTCAGCGCCACGACGGGAAAGGCCTCTGACAGGGCGTGCATGGCACTTTCCGGGTCAGAATGCCCCGTGATTGCTTCCGCCTCTTCGAGATTGGGCAAAAACACGTCGACACCGGCACAGGCCTTGAGCAGCCCCTTGTCGTAAATCAGCGAAGCATCCCAGCTTGGATCGAGCGATACTGACAATCCGCTTGCCTTGGCGCGTGCAACCAGATCGGGCATCTCATGCAGCGTGGCGAATTCGGCGATGTGCAGATGCAGGGCGTTATCCCACGCAAAGGCGGCATCCAGCGTCGAAGGCCGGGCGGCACCGGCGCGGCGCGTCAAAAAAGCCCGTTCCTGACCAACCACAGTCGCCACCGTAACTTGCGGTCCGGCATCTGCTGCATTTTCCAGAAACTTCAGATCGACGCCGCTCTGCGCCATTTTCTCACCGATATCGCGCGAAAACGTATCGGTGCCCAATCTTGCGAGCAGAGCAACCGGGCGGCCTATATGGGCGAAATGCGCAGCGGCAATGAAGGCTCCGCCGCCGGCTGCAATTTCCATGTCTCGGGCAAACAGTTCCCGGCCGAGCACTGGCAGTTCATTAAGACCGGTGAAAATGAGGTCACAATAGATCCGGCCGACGCTGATGACGGCAGTTTTTTCCGTTGACATCATGCGCGGCCCAGAAGCTTTTCCGTCTTGGCGTCGAAGAGATAAAGCGAACCTCGCTCCGCCTGGCATTGCAGCCGGCTGCCGACGGCCGGAATAGTTTTGCTTCTCGCCGTGGCGATCACCGAACTGTTGTCGGTGTCCAGATGAACAAGCGTCTCCGGCCCGAGCGGCTCGACTGCCGTGACTGTTCCTTCCAAGGTAAACGTTCCCTGAGCGGACCCAGACTCGCCAACAAGCAGATCATGCGGCCGGACGCCGATCAGAAGCTCACCCGTTGCGGACGGCGCGACGCAGTCGCCGGCTCTGGTTCCGCGCAGCAGGTTCATCGAGGGGCTGCCGATGAAGCGTGCGGTAAAGATGTCGACGGGTGTTTCATAAAGCTCCGTTGGAGTGCCGACCTGCAGGATGTGGCCGTCCTTCATCACCACGATGCGATCCGCCATGGTCATGGCTTCCACCTGATCGTGGGTGACATAAACGGTTGTCGTCTTAAGACGCTGATGCAAGCGCTTGATTTCAATACGCATCTGAGCGCGCAGCTGGGCGTCTAGATTAGACAGGGGCTCATCGAACAGGAAGGCGGCAGGATCGCGCACCATGGCGCGGCCGATGGCGACACGCTGCCGCTGACCGCCTGACAGGGCCGCCGGCCGCCGGTCGAGCAGGGCCTCCAGTCCGAGAACCCGGCCGGCCTCCTCAATGCGGCGGTTCTTTTCTTCACGGTCAAGCTTCGAGGTGTAGAGGCCAAAGCCGATGTTCTGGCGAACCGTCATGTGCGGATAGATCGCATAGTTCTGGAAGACCATCGCGATGTTGCGCTGTTTCGGTTCCTTCTCATTGACGATGTCGCCACCGATCTTCAGCGCGCCGTCAGAGATTTCTTCCAGGCCGGCGATCATTCTAAGGGTGGTGGATTTGCCGCAGCCGGAAGGGCCGACAAAAACAACGAATTCTCCGTCTTCAATGGCAAGGTCAATCCCCTTGACCGCCTCGACTTTGCCGTAGCGCTTCACGAGTTTATTGAGTTCGATTGTCGCCATCATCGGGCTCCCGTCAGCGCGGTGAATTTCTCTGCGAGTTCCGCGGCCTTTGCCGCTTCGTGATCGGCGGATCGCCGTGCTTCCGCCTCGAATGCAGCAAGCGTGTTGCGATAGCTGGCAATCGCTTGCCGCATGGGTTCAGGCGCCGGGCCGCCGAAACGGCTGCGCACGGCGACGAAGTGCTCGGGCGAGACGATCTGTCTGAATTTTTCCTCGTCGATTCCGGTATGCCGGCCTGTCAGCTCGTGGAACGCCTTGAGGAAGGGCTGGTAACCGTCGTTCGGAAGATCGCCCTTCAGCGCGACGACGCTCTTGGCAACATTCGCGGCAATTTCATGGGCCTGACGGAAAGACAGGTCTTCTATGCGGACAAGCGAATCCGCCAGCTCCGTAATGGTAATGCAGGATCGGCGGATGTTCTGGTCGACCCTGTCGGGATCGATGCTGATCTGGCCAACGAGGCTGGCAAGCAGATCGAGAACCCGGCCAGCAGAGGCGAAGGCCTCATAACCCATGCCCTGCGTCTCGCCCTCACTGTCATTCATGTCGGTGAAGGGCGTATTGTGCATCACATCCAGCACGGTGCGCGCCCGGCCGAAGGTCTGGCTGGCGAGGTGGCGCAGATGCTCGATCGGCACCGGGTTGCGTTTCTGCGGCATGATCGAGGAAATCTGTACCAGCGAATTCGGTACGTAAATCTGGCCGACCTCAAAACTCGTCCAGAACTGGAAGTCCTGAATGAGCCGGCCGAGATGCAGGAACATCAGTTCGATTGCGCCATAGGTTGCCGTCGTGTAATCGACGGCTGCGATGCAGGAATAGGAATTGCGCAACGGTGCAGCAAAGCCCAGCAATTCCGCAACCCGTGCCCGATCTATGGGAAAGCCCGAGGTGGTGATGGCGGCGGCGCCCATCGGTGAAAGATCAACGATGCGGCGTGCCTCCGCAAAGCGGTCAATATCCCTGATCAACACTTCGATGGCGGCAGAAAGGTAATGGCCGAAGGTGGTGGGCTGGGCCGGTTGCCCATGGGTATAGGCCACGATCAGCGTGGATTGGTTACGCTCGGCGGCATCGATCAGGGCTTTCAGCAGAACACGCGCCTTGGCCGTGAGCGTGTCAATCTTCTCCTTCAGGCCGATTTTGAACAGCGTGTGATCGATATCGTTGCGCGAACGGGCCGTGTGCAGGCGGCCGGCGATATCGACGCCGATGCGGGCTTTCAGTTCCTTCTCGATCAGGAAGAAGAAATCCTCGACTTCGCCGGTATAAACAAGCTCCGAGGGTTCGATGGTTTTGTCGATGTCTTCGAGTGCGCCGGCGATCTTGGCCGCCGTCTCGGCATCGAGAATGCCGGTCTCGCGCAGCATGACAAGGTGGGCGCGGTCTATGCGGCGGAACCCATCGACGTGGTGGTTCTTGGCGCCGTCAAACAGCGGGCGCAGCACGGTTTCCTTGTAGACAGGATCGGGAAACTTGCTGGTATCTGACTTGCGCGGGTTGATATCGGCCATGATTTATCCTTTCAGGCCCGCCAGCATCACACCGCGCACGATGTAGCGTTGCAGGACGATGAAGACGATGAGGGTAGGGATGGTCGCAATGGCTGCGCCCGTCATGATCATTTCCCACTGGATCTGCTGTTCCACGGCAAAGCTCGAAAGACCGACGGGCAGGGTGTAGAGCTCCTTGCTTGTCGTGACGATCAACGGCCAGAAAAAGGCTGTCCAGTTGCCGAGGAAGGTGAAGATCGCGAGTGCGGAGAGCGCCGGTGTCACCAGTGGCAGGGCGACTTTCCACCAGATCTGGAATTCGTTGAGCCCATCAACGCGTGCGGCCTCGATAAAGTCGTTCGGAACCGTCTCGAAGAACTGCTTCATCAGGAAGGTGCCAAAGGCCGTCATCATGCCGGGGAACATGATGCCCCAGTAGCTGTCGAGCCAGCCCAGCTGGCTCGACATCAGATACCAGGGAATGACAAGCATTTCTGTCGGTATCATCAGCGTGGAAAGAATGGCTAGGAAGATGAAGTAACGTCCGCGAAACTCGAATTTCGCCAAGGTATAACCAACCAGACTGTCGAAAAAGCAGTTGGAGACGGTGACGAGGACCGCAACCAGCGTCGAGTTGAAGAACCAGCGCAGGAAACGGCCATCAGCCATGACGGTCATGTAGTTTGCGATTGTCGGTGCAGAGGGAATGAGGCGCAGATCATAGACCTGATCCGCCGTCTTGAACGAGGTCGCGAACATGAACAGCAGCGGCGAGACCATGATCAGGCCGCCGATCAACAGCAGCGTCCAGGCGATGATGCGGCCGGGGCGGATGCGGGCGTGGGAGAGTGGCGAGGTTTCGCTCATTTCTTTTCCCTCAGGACCCAGAGCTGGATCAGCGATACGACAAGAAGAATGGTGAAGAGGACCACAGTCTGCGCGGCCGCATAGCCCATCGCATAGGAATTGAAAGCGGTCTGGTAGATCATCAGCACCAGCGGTTTGGTGGAGCCTAGCGGGCCACCCGGATCATTGGTGGTCATGTTATAGACCTGGTCGAAAATCCGCAGGAAACCGATCGATGAAAATACGACAAGGAAAACCGTGGTGGGTTTCAGAAGCGGCAGGGTGATCTTGCGCAGGATTGCCCATTCACTCAGCCCGTCTATCCGAGCGGCTTCGTAGAATGTCGTGGGAATGGCGCGCAAGCCGGCCATGAAGATGATGATCTGGAAACCGAGCCCCGCCCAGATGGCGGTTACCATGACCGAATAAAGCGCTTGATCGGTGGAGCGGATAAACGGTTGCTGGGGAATGCCGATCATGCCGAGCACGTCATTGATGATGCCGATGGGCGGCGGCTGATAGAACCAGCGCCACACCCAGGCCATCGCCGCTGCGGTTGTCAGGTAGGGCAGGAAATAGAGCGCGCGGATGAAGCCGTGCAGAATGCGCACCCGGTCCAGATAAAAGGCGATGACGAAAGCCAGAACGAGGCTGATCGGCGTGCCGACGATGAGATAGGTGAAGGTGTTCTTGAACACCTTCCAGAATTGCGGGTCCTTGAAGAGCTTGACGTAATTGGCGACGCCGATGAACTTTGCCGGCCTCAGCAGGTCCCAGTTGGTGAAGGACAGATAGAAGGCCTGCAGCGTCGGGTAAAAACGGATGACGCTGTAAAACAGGATCGGGATCGCCAGAAAGCTCCAGATCCACAAAAGCCGTTTGGTGCGCATGGAAAGGCGATCTCCGAAGGAGCCGCCGGGGCGGCCGAATACCGCCCCCTGTTTATCTGTCGCTGTCATGGTTGGACCTGCGGTTTTCAGGGTTTCGCCGCGTCGATGATTTCCTGCTCGGCCTCGGCGGCCTGCTTGATGGAATCCTCGACCGACTGGCCCTCGAGAAGCACACGGTTGGTCATGTCAATGGCGTTCTGGCGCTGGGCGGCCTCATCCATGAACAGTGTCGTGTGGGCATATTCCAAACCCTTCAGGAACGGTGCGTAAATCGGATCCTTCAGGTTTTCTTCGGTCAGCGCTGCGGAACGTCGCGCCGGCAGTTCGCCGACCGTCTTCAGCCAGATCGCCATGGCTTCCGGTGAAGATATGTAGGCGAGGAACTTCTTGGACGCCTCAAGCTCTTCACCCGTTGTCTTGGCGCTGATGCCATTGGCGAAATAGCTCGCATAGTTGGAGCGGATATTCTTGTCATTGGTCGGAAGTTCCGTCACACCCCACTCGAAATCCTTGATGGTGCGGAACGAGCCCAGCCGGAAAGTGCCGTCGATGGTCATGCCCGCCTTGCCCGCACGGAAGGCGGCCTGGCCTTCATCCATGAAACCCGCCTGGCCGATCTTCTTTTCAAGCTGCAGGCTGGTATAGAATTTCAGCGCCTGGATGCCCGGCTCGCTGTTATAAGCTACCTTCTGGTCGTTGTCGGTATAGGGCTCGCCACCATATTGGCGAATGAGCACCTCACGCCACCACTGGTGATCCTGTCCGCCCATATCGAGCGTCGAACCGGCAACGGTGAGATTACCGGCGGCATCGTGCTTGGCGATCTTTTGCGCGGCGGCGACGAATTCATCGAGCGTCTTCGGTGGATTGGCGGGATCGAGTCCGGCTTCGGTAAAGAGCTTCTTGTTGTAGAACAGCGCCAGCGAACGAACCGCTGTCGGCAAGCCATAATAGTCGTCGCCGCGTTTCATGGCGCTGACGATCGGAAAGAATTCGCTTTCGATCTTGTCATGCGGGAAGGTATCGGTCGGCAGTGGCTGCAAAATGCCGCCGGCTGCGAACTTGTCGAGCCAGCCGTAGAACAGCTGCATCACGTCTGGGCCTTTGCCCGACATATTGGCGGCAATCACGCGTGTCTGGTAATCGGCATAAGGGAAGGTTACCTGCTTGACGGTGATGTCGGGATTGGCCTTCTGGAATTGTGCGATCAGCTCGTCCATGGCCTTCACGCGGGTGTCGAAGACATATTGCCAATATTCGATTTCAACCGCCTGCGCGGCGTTGAATGCAAATGTGCTGAAACCGGCAACCAAGCCGGCGAACAGAGTTGCCCTGCGCATGTAAGCCTCCTTTTCCTCCGCCCGGTCTTCCGGATGCGGAGCGATCGTTCCCATTATCCGCGCTTTCGCGCGCGCTCATCGATTTGCCGGCAGCGAAGTTTCCTCTTTCGCCCCGACAAGACTGACCCCCGGTCGGCCTCTACGGTTCTCCGAAGGCGCGCTTTTGTCAATAAGATAATTTACTTGAATTATTATATTGCGCTTGTCCCCAATTGGACGCTATGAATTTTCTAACGGACGGGAAGTTGAAGAGATGACGGTGCACACGGTGGACGATTATCCCGTAGCAATCGGAAAAAATCCCGAGCGGAGCCGGGAGCACAACAGGCGAGTCGTTCTCGACCTCGTACGGCGGCACGGCTCACTCGGTCGCGCCCAGATTGCCAAGATTACCCATCTCACCCCGCAGGCGGTTGCCAATATCGTCGATGAGCTGGTTGGCGAGGAATTGCTGAAGGAACTGGGCCGTCGTCGCACTGGGCGCGGGCAGCCGCCGATCCAGTTCGCGGTCAATCCTGACGGCGGGGCAACGATCGGCGTCGAGATCGCCGCAGACCACATGGTCACCGTCGGTCTTGATCTCGCCGGTGTTCTTCGCACGCAGCGCATCACGCCACTCTTGGACACGACGCCGGATGCTATATTCAATACCTTTGCCGCCGAGCATGACGCCGTTGCCAAAAATCTAGGCTGCAGGCTGCTCGGCACCGGGGTCGTCATGCCCGGCCCCTTCGAGATCGATGGCATGACTTCGGTGGGACCGACGACGCTTTCCGGCTGGGGCGGCATTGATGCCCGGCAGATGCTGGGCGAAGCCTGCGGCCAGCCGGTCGTGGTTGAAAACGATGCCACGGCCGCAGCAGTCGGGGAACGGCTGTTTGGTGCTGGTCTGGCGATCCCGAATTTCTGCATGATCTATTTCGGCGTCGGTATCGGCCTCGGCATCATCCAGGATGGTGCGCCCTATCGCGGTGCATTCGGGAATGCCGGCGAAATCGGCCATGTGACTGTTTCGCCGAGGGGAAGGCCTTGTCCTTCCTGTGGTCAGAGAGGATGCCTGGAGGCTTATGCCTCAGTCTATGTACTGAAGGAAAAGCTTGTATGCGCCGGTGTTGCAGATACGGAACTTGATGATCTGGAGGCCCTGTTCAAGGCAGGTCATCCCGTGGTGAGGGAATGGATCGACGAAGCTGCGGCGCATCTGGCGCCCATGGTGGCGATGCTCGAGAATATTCTCGATCCGCAGACAGTCATTCTCGGCGGCGCTCTGCCTGAGGTCATCATCAGTGAAATCATTGCACGGATGGGGCCTTTGCCGACCTCGGTCGCAAGTCGCAGGCAGCGGGAACTTCCGCGTGTCATCCATGGCAAGTCCGGGCAGTTGACTGCTGCCCTCGGCGCTGCCGCCTTGCCGCTTTTCGATATCGTCACGCCAAAACTTGAGACATCCATGGGAGCCGCAGCGCAGGCACCCGGCTGAATATTGGAGGAGATCGCCCATGCTTACGCCCCGAGAGCGCATCGAACGGCAAATGGCCGATCCGTGGCTCATACGCCTGCATCGCAGGCTGAGCGCGCTGAAGTCTACCGTGACCGTCATGCATACCGGCGCGCATCCGGACGACGAGCAGAACGGGTTGCTTGCCTATTTCCGCATGGAGCTTGGTATGCGTACCATCATCGCCTGCTCGACACGTGGTGAGGGCGGTCAGAATGCGCTGGGGCCGGAAAGGCTTGGCGCGCTCGGCGTCATCCGCTCGCGGGAGCTAGAGGAGGCGGCCCGCGTCATCGATGCGGATATCAGTTGGCTCGGCCATGGGCCGGCGGATATCATCCACGATTTTGGTTTTTCCAAGGATGGCGACCAGACCTTTGGCCGCTGGGGACACCAGCGCATCGTCGAAAGGCTGGTCCGCGCCTATCGCAAGGAGCGGCCGGATATCGTCATCCCGACCTTTCTCGATGTGCCGGGACAACATGGGCACCACCGAGCGATGACGCGTGCGGCAAAGAGCGCCATCGCGCTGGCGGCGGACCCTGCGGCCTATCCTGAACATCTTTCAGAGGGGCTGAAGCCGTGGCAGGTAGCGAAATATTACCTTCCCGCATGGTCGGGCGGTGGTGACACCTATGATGACGAAGTGCCGCCGCCGGAGACGACCGTAACGGTAAACGCTCGCGGCAGGGAGCAGGCGACTGGCGCGCAATACGACCGGATCGGCGAATGGTCTCGTTATTATCACGCTTCTCAGGGAATGGGAAATTGGCCTAAGCTGGCGCAGGAGGTCTGGCCGCTGCATCTCGAACTCGCCGGTGATGCAGGGGGCGAAGAATGCTCAATCCTCGACGGGCTGCCGTCTTCGTTGTCAGACCTTGCGGTGTTCCCGGGCCTGCATGCCGACTTGGCAAGGGCGCTGGTCAAGGCGGAACAGGCGATAAGCGAAGCGATATCGGCCTTTCCCGACAGGCAGCGGATCACGGCGTCACTTCTTGCCGCGGCAGCGCTTTTGCAGACGGTGGACGAATCCGCCACTGCGGATTTCACGGAACTGCACGGACATCGGATCAGGCGCAAGCGGGAGCAGATCGATGCCGCCGTCCTGACGGCGCTTGATGTTTTCGAGCGGGCCTACGCCGAGCCGGCGGAGATTGTTCCAGGCGGAACGTCAGTTCTTTCCGTGGAGCTTTCAGACCAGGCAGCTCACATTGATGTCGAGGTCACTCCGGTCCTGCCATCAGGTGTATCGTCATCCATCCAGTCACTTGGCGAGACGCGGGTCTTTGAGCTTGTCGCGGATCAGGATGCAGCTGTTTCCGGGCTGTATCAGCCTGACTGGAAAGCCATGGGCGGCAATGGCCATGCCTCGGTGCGGCTTTCCGCAACGGTTGAAGGCAGAACGGTTTCGGCCGCCTTCGACCTTGAGGAACCGTTTTTCGTGACGCCGGCGCAGTCGCTGACCATTGCGCCGGACGCTCTTCTGGTTCCGCTCGGACAGGGGCAGGAGGCGCATGTCTTTCAGGCGCATATAAAGGGCGCCGATGCGTCGCTGTCGTTCAGGAATACGGGCGGCTGGAACCTGCGCAAGAACGGCGGCGACTGGATTGCCGAACGTAACGGCAAGGCCCGCGTGGGCCTTGCCCAGATCGAGGCGCTTGTCGGTGCCCAACCCGCTTTTCAGATAACGCCGATCGCTTATCCCCACATCGGTCGGGCAAGGTTTCTGGCGCCGTCCGTTCTGAAAATCCTCTCGCTGGACCTCAAGCTGCCCGAGAAGGCGCGGATCGGCTATGTCGGTGGTGGTGCTGATAGGGTGGGTCTTTGGCTGTCGCGAATGGGACTCGATGTCACCGACCTCGACGCTCAGGCGCTTGGCGGGGACCTGTCTTCCTTTACGACGATCGTTATTGGCATCTTCGCCTTCGGCATCCGCAGGGATCTCGCTGCCGAGACGGAGAAACTTCACCGCTTCGTCGAAAACGGCGGTCATCTGGTCACGCTCTATCACCGGCCGACTGACGGATGGAATCCGGAAACGACACCCGTCCGGCGGCTTGAGATCGGCAAGCCTTCCCTGCGCTGGCGTGTGACCGATCCTCAGGCGGAGGTAACGGTGCTCTTGCCCGACCATCCGCTGCTTGCCGGGCCGAACAGGATTGATGCCGCTGACTGGGGGGGCTGGGACAAGGAGCGCGGGCTTTATTTCGCCTCGCGCTGGGATGATGTCTACGAGCCATTGCTCGCCATGCATGATGTCGATGAGCAGCCGCTGAAGGGTGCGCTGGTTTCGGGCGTCATCGGCAAGGGTAGGCATACCCATACCAGCCTCGTGCTGCATCACCAGATGGACAAGCTTGTGCCTGGCGCTTTCCGCCTCATGGCCAATCTTGTGCAACCGGCGTGAATGGCGACGATCAAAGCGAAGAACAGCAAGGCCCTCGCGAAACGGACACCCGCGCGGGCATAGGCTGGCTGTTGCTGGACATGACCCTTGTTGCGGGCGGTATGACCGCGCTCGTGAAGGCGCAAGGCGTCACCTATCCCGCCTTCCAGCTCGTCTTCATCAGGGCGATGATTGGCCTGATGTTCATCCTGCCACTCATCTGGCGGCACCGGGGAGAAATGGCGCGCATCCAATATCCCTGGCGTAACATTTTCCGCATCTGCTGCAATGCCATCGCACTCACCAGCAATTTCATCGCTATCACCCTGTTGCCGCTTGCGACCGTCAATGCCGTTGGTTTTTCCCGGCCATTGGTGACGATGGCGATGGCTGTCGCCTTTCTTGGCGAAAGCGTGAGCCGCTTTCGCTGGGCGGGAGCCTGTCTTGCATTTGTCGGCGTTCTGGTCGTCATTGGGCCGGGCGGCGCGGAATTTGGCGTGGGCGTGATCGTTGTGCTGATATCGGTGGTGTTCGGTGCGCTTGCGGTTATCCAGACACGGGCGCTGCGGCGGGAGAACACCACTGTCATGATGGTGTTCTACACGTTGGGCCTCGCCGTCATCACCGCCATTCCGGCAATCTGGACATGGAGGCCGGTTGCGTCATTTGACTGGGTTCCGTTGCTCGGCATCGGATTGCTGGCGCAGATGGGACAATATTGCTTCCTGCGGGCCTATCGCATCGCGGATGCAAGCGTCCTTGCGCCGGTCAGCTATCTGTCGATCCTGTTTGTGACTGCGGTCGGATATTTTCTCTTCGACGAGGTGCCAGAAACTCGCGTTGTACTTGGCATTGTCATCATCCTCGTTTCGCTCCAATCCACTGCCCTTGCGGAATATTTTCTGAAGAGGTTGAGGCGCAAACGGTGATTGTTACCGCTGCTGCGCCAGGAGGCGGAGCCGTATCCAGCTAAGCGCGGAGGCCTTGGCTCGATCGTAAAAGGCGCGTGCGAAGCGCACATAGCGCATGATCCAGGCGAGCCAGCCGTAGGTCAGCAGCTTTTCCTTTCCGGCATGGTAGATGCGCTCGACAATAAGGAAAGTCGAGAGATGTGCAAGTACCGTCAGAACGACGCCGGACTTGAAAGCGCCATGGGCGATGAGGACGAGGCCGACGATCTTCATTGGTTCGGCGATCGCAAAAGGGACGGCAAGACAGAGAAGAATGGCAAGACGCGGGAGTCTGGCAATCCGGGTCTCCAGCTTCTGGATGAATGTAATACGGGATATTGCCCTGATGACCGGGCGATAGAGCGGACGGAAAATTCCGTCAAGGATCAGCGCGAGAACGATGATCGCCCGAATGGGGAAGACCAGGATCCTCCGGATTTTGCTGTTCACCTCGGTCGGTCTCCATCAACGGCGCTACAACGATCGTTAGTCGCTCGAAACATGTCAAAACCAAGTCGGAATTGCCGTCAACCTTGACGAACGCTTGCATACATCCCGGTAGTGCGGAATTCGCTCGGGTTGGTGCCGTACAGTCGTCTGAAAACCTTGGAGAAATAATTGGGGTCCTCGAAACCGCAAAGGACCGAAACTTCCTTGATGGGGATGTGGGCTGCTGTCGTTAAAAGCTTGGCAGCGCGGCGAAGACGTCGCTGAAGAACGAATTCCGCAGGCGGCAGGCCCTCGCTCGCCGTGAAGATACGGGAGAAATGTGCGCGACTGAACCCCGCCACAGCTGCGAGATCGCTGACGGAAAGGCGTTCGCCGAGGTGGCTGTCGATGTAGCTCAGCACCTGTTGCATGGTGCGATATTCGCCGCCGAAGGAGGGGTGCGACCCGAAAACGTCGTCATAGAGCGTCATCGCCGCTTCATAGGCAACGGCAGAAGCTGCTCCAGGTGTTTCCGCACCGTTGACGAGGCGTGAACAGCATTCTGCAAGGTGGTCGATCGTTTCCGGCTGTAGCTTGAGGACCGGACCGGTGACAGAAAGAATATTGCGGTGGATGCGAAGCGCCTCCTCGCCATTCATGGATATCCAGAAGAACTCCCATTCCTTGCCTTCTTCCAGCCAGTAACGGTGATTGTGAGGGATGAGCAACAGCAGGGTTTCGCCTGGTCTGACGACGTAGTGCCGGTTCTCATACCTCAGATTTCCCTGGCCGCTGATGCAGTATTGCAGGACGGTAAACGGGGTCTGGCCGCGCTTGCGACCGTCCCAATCATAATTGCCGCTACGGCGCAATTCATATCCGCTGCTGGTCGGCATGGTGTGCAGTGTCTGGCGTCCACGGGGCAGGGAGACAGTGCGCATGCAGGGTCCCTGATCGATCAGATCGCGCAGCACAAAATTACCCATAAAAGCATAATCCTTCTCTGGTTCTACATGTCTTTATAAGCATAATCCCGATCCGAGGAGACAGCCAGCAGGATATTGGTGCTGAAAAAATGGCGAGAAAGCCGGTTTTCCCGGATTCTCGCGGGTATTTTCTTATAGCGGCATTTTATTATCCGTCGGCCCGTTTCACCCGTTCGATTTGCAACAGAGGTGGCGTTATGAGTTTCAAAATCGCTATTATTGGCGCAGGCAGCGTCGGTTTCACGAAAAAACTGTTCACCGATCTCCTGTGTGTGCCCGAGTTTCGCGATATTGAAGTCGCGCTCACGGATATCAGCCAGCACAATCTCGATATGATCAGGGCGATCCTCGACAAGATCGTTGAGGCGAATGGTTTCCCCGTCAAGGTGACCGCCCATACGGACCGCCGCCGGGCGCTGGAGGGCGCGAAATACATTATCAGCTGCGTGCGGGTCGGTGGGCTCGAAGCCTATGCGGACGATATCCGCATCCCGCTGAAATACGGCATCGACCAGTGCGTGGGCGATACAATCTGCGCCGGCGGCATTCTCTACGGTCAGCGCAATATTCCCGTCATTCTGGATTTCTGCAAGGATATCCGCGAAGTCGCAGCACCGGGTGCAAAATTCCTGAACTATGCCAACCCCATGGCGATGAACACCTGGGCGGCCATCGAATATGGCAAGGTGGATACGGTCGGTCTCTGCCATGGCGTTCAGCACGGTGCGGAACAGATCGCCGAAATCCTCGGTGCGAAATCCCCTGCGGAACTCGATTACATCTGCTCCGGCATCAATCACCAGACATGGTTCATCGATCTGCGGCTTAACGGCCGCAAGATCGGCAAAGATGAGCTGGTCGCCGCTTTCGAGGCGCATCCGGTCTTTTCGCAGCAGGAGAAGCTGCGCATCGATGTTCTCAAGCGTTTCGGCGTCTATTCGACCGAGAGCAACGGCCATCTGTCCGAATATCTGCCCTGGTATCGGAAGCGGCCAGAAGAGATTGCTCGCTGGATCGATATGTCCGACTGGATTCACGGCGAAACCGGCGGTTATCTGCGCCATTCCACCGAGACCCGCAACTGGTTTGAAACCGAGTTTCCGCAGTTTCTCGCCTCGGCAGACAAGCCGATCGATCCGGCAAAGCGCTCCAACGAACACGCAAGCCACATCCTCGAAGCGCTGGAGACGGGGCGTGTCTATCGCGGCCATTTCAACGTCAAGAACAATGGCGTCATCAGCAACCTGCCGGCGGACGCCATTATCGAGTCACCCGGTTTCGTCGATCGTTTCGGCATCAACATGGTATCGGGCATCACGCTGCCAGAAGCTTGCGCGGCAACCTGCATGGCCTCGATCAATGTTCAGCGCATGTCAGTCCATGCGGCAGTCACCGGCGATATCGATCTTTTGAAACTTGCCGTGTTGCATGATCCGCTGGTCGGCGCTGTCGCCACGCCGGAGGAGGTCTGGCAGATGGTGGACGAGATGGTTGTCGCGCAGGCGCGCTGGCTGCCGCAATATCACGATGCCGGTCCGGCAGCGAAGGAGCGGCTGGCGAAATCAACCGTCAAGACGCGGGACTGGGCGGGGGCTGCGCGCCGCAATGTACGTTCCATCGAAGAGTTGCGGGCCGAAAAATCGGCATTGAAAAAGGCTGTCTGAGGAAAAGCATTGAAACAGGCCGGCGGCGAAAGGGAGTTCGCCGTCCGGTCTAACGATCACAGAGGGTGGGCGCTCGAAGAGCTGCCATTTGGGAGGAAAAACGATGTTACTTCAACGCAGGATCGGTATCATCGCGGCACTGGGCTTAAGTGTTTCGATGATCGCACTCAATGCGAATGCCTTCGAGACCACCACGCCGCCCGAGCCGCCGCAATTTCCGGCCGAAGGCAAGATCAACTATGTAGCGCGCGACTCGATCCTCCAATTCAAGGCGCTTCCAAATTATAGCGAACCCGACTGGATCACCGAGAAATTCGAAAAGACCGGCAAGCTGCCACCGTTGAAAGAGCGCCTGCCCGAGGAGCCGCTGGTCTACAAAACAGGCAATATGCCCGACGGTATGGGCGTTTACGGCGATACGATGCGCCATGTGGTTGGCGGCAGGCCGGAGGGCTGGAACTACATTGCCGGCCAGAGTCAGGGCTGGGGCGGCATCGATATCGCCCTTTCCGAATGCCTGACGCGCACCGCCCCGCTGTTCCAGGTGGATGCCAAGGATACCGAGCCGCTGCCCAATCTGGCGAAAAGCTGGGAATGGTCGGAAGATGGCCACAAGCTGACGATGCATCTCGTCAAGGGTGCCAAATGGTCGGACGGGGAGCCCTTTAATGCCGATGACGTGATGTTCTACTGGGAAGACGCCGTCATCGATCCGAATGTCTCACCGCTTGGCGGCGGGGCATCACCTGAGGCTTTCGGTGAGGGCACGACGCTCAAGAAGGTCGATGACTACACCGTCGAATGGACGTTCAAGGCGGCATTCCCGAAGCAATATCTCTACACCATGGCCTATCCGAGCTTCTGCCCTGGGCCGTCGCATATTCTGAAACCGCAGCATCCGAAATATTCCAAGAATACCTATAACCAGTTCAAGAACGCGTTCCCGCCTGAGTATATGAACATGCCGGTCATGGGCGCTTGGGTGCCGGTGTCATACCGGCCGGATGATCTCATCGTTCTGCGTCGCAACCCCTATTACTGGAAAGTGGATGAGAAAGGCCAGCAGTTGCCCTATCTCAATGAAGTCCATTACAAGCTCTCCACCTGGGCGGACCGCGACGTGCAGGCCGTGGCGGGATCGGGCGATTTCTCCAATCTCGAGCAGCCGGAGAATTTCGTAGCCTCGCTGAAACGCGCCGCTGATCCTAATGCGCCGGCCCGCCTTGCCTTTGGGCCGCGGCTCATCGGTTATAATCTGCAGATGAATTTTTCCGCCAATGGCTGGGGCAATCCGGATGAGCGCGGACAGGCCATCCGCGAGCTGAACCGTAACGAGGTCTTCCGCCAGGCCGTCACCTCCGCTCTGGATCGCAAGGCGATCGGTGACTCGCTGGTCAAGGGGCCTTTCACGGCGATCTATCCGGGTGGTATTTCGTCGGGGACAAGTTTCTATGATCGGGCTTCCACGGTCTATTACCCCTTCAACCTCGAGGCTGCCAAGGCTGCACTGGCTTCGATTGGCCTGAAAGACACGGACGGCGATGGTTTCCTGAATTTCCCCAAGGAAACGCTTGGCGGTCGTAATGTCGAAATTACCCTTCTCGTTAACAACGGTTACGCAACAGACAAGAGCCTCGCGGAAGGTCTCGTCGGCCAGATGGCGAAACTCGGCCTGCGCGTTGTCATCAATAGCCTCGATTCAAACCAGCGTGACGCCGCCCATTATGGCGGGCAGTTCGACTGGCTGGTGCGGCGCAACTCCACCGAGCTTTCCTCTGTGGTGCAGAATACCGAGCAACTGGCCCCTGTCGGGCCGCGCACCAGCTGGAACCACCGCGCACCCGAAGGCAAGGAACTCGACCTGATGCCGTTCGAGAAGGATATGGCCGACATCGTGCGCAAGTTCATCTCTTCGCAGGACAATGCCGAGCGGGCCGAGCTGATGAAGCAGTACCAGAAGGTCTATACGCAGAACCTCTACACGATTGGCCTGACCGAATATCCTGGTGCGCTCATCGTCAACAAACGGTTCTCCAATGTGCCGCAGGGTACCCCGATCTTCATGTTCAACTGGGCTGAAGATTCCATCATCCGTGAACGCCTGTGGGTCGCGGCCGACAAGCAGGGCAAGTACGAACTCTTCCCTGAGCAGCTTCCCGGCAAGCCGGGCGAGGGCGGGCCGATCAACTAAAGCGTTCCCAGGAAAGCGGACACCGCTTTTTCGTCGGAAAACGCCAGGACGCTGAAGAACTCCTCCCGGAGCACACCCGGTACCGGTCGCGCGTGAAGCGCGGCCGGCAACACACGGCCAGTCCAAACCGAGGAAGACCGTTCGATGCTGAGATTTCTGACGATACGCGTGGCATCCGCCATTCCGGTGCTGTTGATCCTGAGCGTGGTGACCTTCGCCATCATTCAGGCACCGCCCGGTGATTACGCCGACTACATCCGCTCGCAACTGATGAACCAGGGCGGAGCTTCCTTCGAACAGGCGGAAGCGCAGGCGCAGGCATACCGTATCGAACACGGGCTCGATAAGCCGCTGGTCATCCAATATTTCAACTGGATCGGCGGTATCATCACCCGCGGCGATTTCGGCTATAGCTTCTATTACAACAAGCCCGTCGCCGATGTGGTTGGCGAACGCCTGCCGCGCACGATCGCGCTGGCGCTGGTCTGCCATATCTTTGCATCCGTTCTTGGCATTGCCTTCGGCATCTGGGCCGCCACACGGCAATATTCCTGGGTCGACAACCTGCTCTCGACCATTGCCTTCCTCGGCATGACGATCCCGCGCTTCCTGATGGCGCTGATTCTCGTGTATCTCATGGTGTTTCATTTCGACGTGTCGGAGATCGGCAGCTTCTTTTCACCGCAATATGGCGGTGCGCCGTGGTCATGGGCGAAATTCGTCGATCTGGTCAGCCATGTCTGGCCGGTGGTCGCCATCGCCGTCTTCGGGGGCCTCGCCTATAATATGCGCGTCATGCGTGGCAATCTGCTCGATACGCTGAACGCGCAATATGTCGAGACGGCGCGTGCCAAGGGTCTTTCGGAAGGCGCCGTCATCATGCGCCATGCGGTGCCAAATGCCGTGCACCCGCTCGTCATGTATCAGGGCGTGGTGTTGCCCTACATGCTGAGTGG